>DATIOB010000767.1:0-29413 GCA_035473605.1 Conexibacter sp. | reverse complement strand
GGCCGCGCGCGAGGTCGGCGAGCGGCGCCTGGCGCAGGGTCGCGCCAATCCCGCCTGGACGTCGTGGCGCGCGACGCAGGCGCACGCGCTCGCGCACCTCGGGCGGCTCGACGAGGCCGCCGCCGTCGCCGACGAGAACGTCGCGCTGGCGCACGCCTTCGGCGCCCCGACCGCGCTGATGACGGCGCTGCTGGCGCGCACCGTCTGCGAGCCGCCCGGCGAGCGTCGCGCCGCGCAGGCCGCCGCCGCGCTGGAGCTGGAGGCGCCGGCGGTGCTGGAGCGCGCGCAGCTGCAGGTCGAGCTGGGCAGCATGCTCGTGCGGCTGGGCCGGCGGATCGAGGCGCGCGACGCGCTGAGACCGGCCTTCGCGACCGCCGACGCGGCCGGCGCGGCGCCGTTGGCCGAGCGCGCCCGCCGCGAGCTGGTCGCCTCCGGGCTGCGGCCGCGCAAGGCCGCGCTCGACGGAGTCGCGTCGCTGACGCCGCGGCAGGCGCAGGTCTGCGGGCTCGCCGCCGGCGGGCGCAGCAACCGCGAGATCGCGCAGGAGCTGTTCCTCAGCGTCAAGACGATCGAGACGCACCTCGCCGCGGCGTACGAGAAGCTCGGCGTCAGCGGCCGCGCGGAGATGGTCGCCGCGCTCGCCGAGGCACCCTGAGGGACGGCCGGCGGGAAAAGCTCCGGGTGGGGTCCCGATTGTCGGGGTGGGCGCGGGCGGCTCAACTGGGGCGATGTCCCGATCCGCCCTCCCCTTCGCACCGCCGCGCGGCCGGCACGCCGCCGCGCCGGACGATCCCTCGCCGCGTGCGACCGCGCCACCGCGGCGCAGCCGCCTCGACCGCCGCACGCTTGCGATCGCGACCGCCTGCGCCGGCGGCTTCCTCGCCTTCCTCGACACGACGATCGTCAACACCGCCTTCCCGAGCATCACCGGCTCGTTCGGGAGCGCGACGCTCGCGCAGCTGTCGTGGGTGCTCGACGCCTACTTCATCGTGCTCGCCGCGCTGCTGGTGCCGGCCGGCGCGCTCGCCGACCGGCTCGGCCGCAAGCGCGTCTTCCTGGCGGGCACGCTGCTGTTCGTCGTCGCCTCGGTGCTGTGCGCGACGGCGCCGAGCTGGCAGGTGCTCGTCGGCGCGCGCGTCCTGCAGGGCGTCGGCGCGGCGGTCGTCGTGCCGGTCTCGCTCGCGCTGATCCTGCCGGAGTTCCCGGTCGCCGAGCGCGCCGCCGCGGTCGGCATGTGGGGCGCCTCGGCGGCGCTCGCCGCGGCCGGCGGACCAGCGCTCGGAGGCCTCCTCTCCGAGCTGGCCGACTGGCGCCTGGTCTTCCTCGTCAACGTCCCGCTCGGCCTGCTCGTGTGGGCGATGGCGCGGCGCTCGCTGGTCGAGAGCGTCGACGAGCGCGCGAGCGGCCTGCCCGACCTGCTCGGCAGCGCGCTCGCCGTCGCCGGCCTCGGCCTGCTCGCGCTCGCGCTCGTCGAGGGCGGCAACTGGGGCTGGACGAGCACGCCGATCGTCGGCTCGGCGGTCGCCGCGGCGCTGCTGCTGGCGGCGACCGCGCGCCGCTGCGTGACGCATCCGCGGCCGATCGTCGACCCCGAGCTGATGCGGATCCCGAGCTTCGCGCGCGCGAACGTCGGGCTGCTGCTGCTCGGGATGGGCTTCTTCTCGACGATCCTCGCGAACATCCTCTTCCTCACCTCGGTGTGGGGCTACGGGATCCTGACCGCCGGCCTCGCCGTCGTGCCGGGCGCGTTCGGGAGCGCGGTGGCCGCGATCCCGGCCGGCAGGCTCGCCGACCGCCACGGCCACCGCGCCGTGATCGTCCCCGGCTGCCTGCTGTACGTCGCCGGGATCCTGATCGTCCGCAGCGCCGGCACCGAGCCCGACTTCCTCGGCGTCTGGCTGCCGGCGATGGCGCTGAACGGGATCGGCCTCGGGATGTCGTTCCCGACGCTCGGCGCCGCCGCCCTGCGCGACGTGCGGCCGGAGCGGTTCGCCGCTGCGAGCGCGATCTCCTCCGCCTTCCGCCAGTTCGGCGGCGTGCTCGGGACCGCGATCCTGTTCGCCGTGCTCGGCGCGCCGGTCGGCATCGGCGCGGCGCTCGACGCCTTCCACGAGGCCTATCTGGTGAGCGCGCTGTGGCCGCTCGGCGCGGCCGCGGCGGCGCTGACGCTGGGAGCGCAGCGATGAGAGCTCTGCTGAGCATCGCCACCACGCTCCTGGTGCTCCTCCCCACCGCCGCCTCCGCGACCGTCACCCGCACGGCGATCACGACGCCGGGCGAGCCGCTCTTCGCCGCCTACAGATTCTCCGCGCCGGAGGCGGTCTTCGCCGTCTCCGGCACGAGCGACGGGACGACCGGCGACGTGCTCGCGCTGCGCTGCGATCCGGGCGCCGGCGGCAGACTGTCGGAGCCGATCAGCGTGGCCGCCGACGGCAGCTTCACGACGACCGCCTGGATGACGGCGATCGGTCACTCCCCCTGCCGGCTGCGCGCCGTCCCGGCCGGCTGGGCCGGCGATGAGCTGGCCGCCTTCGAGCCGCGGCTCGTGTCGCTGACCGCGCACTCGCCCGCGGCGCGCGTGACGCCGGTGCGCGGCTCGGCCGAGCTGCGCCCGTACACCTTCGACGTCTTCACCGGCAACCGCCGCGGCAGCGCGCACGTGACGGCGAGCGACGACAGCGGCCTCGGCGACGTCCTCTCGCTGCAGCCCGACACGTTCGCGCCGACGCCGTCGTGGGCGCTGGCCGCGTACCTGCTGCCGGACGCCGCCGACCCGCGCACGGCGGTCGAGGTCGATGGGATCGCCTCCTACGGCGCACGCTCGATCCCCCGCTTCGACTACGACGGCGCCGGCCCGGAGTCGCGCAGCGCCCCCGCCGGCTTCACGGGCGTGCAGTCGTCGGTGACGGTCGATCCGCAGAGCGGCGACGTGAGCGTGCTGGAGTCGGTGCCGATCGTCCACTGCGACGGCACCGCCGGCCCCGACCCGCAGCCGCAGGGGTGCCTGACGGTGCGGCCGAGCGGCATCCGCCACGAGCGCAGCTACCGCTTCACGCGCGAGCATCGCGTCATCGCGTTGCGCGACAGCTGGATCAGCACCGACGAGAGCGCGCACCGCGTGCGCGTCGTGATGACGCACGCGGTGCTGACCGACCCGGCGTCGCTGTGGCGCCTCCCGGCCGAGCCCGAGTTCGCGCCGGTCGGCGGCGAGCTGCGCCAGCCGACGCAGGCCGGCACGGTCGCGCACCGCACGGAGAGCGGCGCGCTCGCGGCCGGCGCGCTCGCGTTCGACCCGGCCCCGGCGGAGTTCTCCTTCCCGTTCAACAACCGCCTGCGCGAGGTCTCGGAGCTGGAGGTCCCGGCCGGCGGCACGGTCGAGGTCGCGCGGACCTTCGCGCACGCGCCGACGGTGCTCGGCGTCGAACAGCTGCTGCCGCCGCCGATGCCCGAGCCGAAGCGGCCCGGCCTGGGGCCGATCGACCCGGGCGGCGGCGGCAGCAGCGCCGGGGGCGGCGGAGCCGAGCCGCGGCCGGAAGGCCCGCGGCCGGATGCCAGAAGAGAGACCTCGCGGCCCTACCGCCCCTGCGTCGTCCCGCGCGTCCGCCGCGGCGCGACGGTCGCCGCCGCCCGCAGAGCGATCGCGGCCGCCGGCTGCAGATCGAAGCGCCGACTGCGCAAGGTCCGCTCGCGCGTGCGCAAGGGCCGCGTCGTCGCGCTGACGCCGAGAGCGCGCGCGGTGCGCGCCCCGGGCGCCGTCGTGACGATCATCGTCAGCAGGGGGAGCTGACGCGCGCCGGCGGGGCCGGGGACGTGCGGTCCTCCGGCCCCGCCACGCGCCGTCAGGTCAGCGGGTCGAGCACCGCGACGTCATAGTCGCGCATGCGCTCGTCGGCGCTCATGAGCGTGCAGCCGGCTTCGATCGTCTGCGCGATCAGCAGACGATCGAACGGGTCGCGATGATGCAGCGGCAGCTCCGCGACGGCCAGGCCGTGCGCGGCCGAGAGCCCCAGCACGCGGATGCCGGCGTTCGCGACGTGGGCGTCGAGATCGGACGGCACGACGAGCTTGCCGACGCTTGCCTTGACGCCGATCTCCGCGAACGAGACGACGCTGAACACCAACTCCTCGGCGACAGCGATCGTCGCCTTCGCCGTCGGTCCGAGCTGCCGCTCGCCGCCGAGCTGCCACAGCACGACATGCGTGTCGAGCAGCAGCCTCACGCCGGCTCGTCGAGGATCTCGTCCAGCTCCGCGTCGGAGAGCTCGAAGGCATCGCCGACTCTGATCGCCCCCGCCAGCACCCCCTCGGCAGCGAGGAAGCGCGACCCCGGCGTCGGCGGATCGACGCGCACCAGTCGCGCGACCGGCACCCCGTCGCGCGCGATCTCCACGTCCTCGCCGTTCTCGACCCGCGCCAGCAGCTTCGACAGATCGGTCTTCGCCTGTCCGACGTTCACGCGCATGAGATGATCCTAGCGGGCTTGACCAAGGTTAGCCAACCGAGGTCTCCAACGCGTCGGCGGGGCCGGGACCACCGCGGCCCCGGCTCCGCCACGCGCCGTCCCCTATCTGATCTTCGTCAGCGTGACGTTGTCGATCCGGCCGAACGCCGTCGAGGCGCCGCTGCCGCCGTTGTCGATCCCGAGGCGGTGGTTGCCCGCGGTCGTGACGTCGAACGTGATCGAGTTGGTCGCCCAGCTCGTGTTCGTGAAGCTCGTGCTTCTGAGCACCGACAGCGGCGAGGCCTGCACCGCGAGCAGATTGATCGCGGCGCCACTGCTCTGCGTCGAGGCGCTGAACGTGTAGGTGCCGGTCGCGAGCCAGACGCCCTGGGTGATCGAGGAATAGCCTCTGTCGAATCTGTTGATCTCGCCGAACCAGCCGCCCGGCTGGCCGACGCTCGCGTTGCTCGCCGTGCCGGTGCCCTCGGTCGACCAGAACGAGGTGCCGATCTGGCTCGGCCAGGCGTTGCCGCCGTCGAAGTTGTTGTTGTAGATGCCCTCCGTGTTCGAGGAGACGCCGAAGTTGTAGACCGGGTCGTCGATCGAGAGGTCGGTCGTCGCGACCGACGCGAGGTTGTTCGTGAGCGGGTTGCCTCTGACCGTCGACACGAGCGTGTTTCTCGCGAACCGCAGCCACTTCGTCGGCGTCTTGTACCCGCCGGAGTTGTAGATGTCGTTCGACAGCGCGCCGATCGGATGGGTCGCCGAGAAGTAGTTGTCGTGGACGTTCACTCTCGAGATCTCGACTCTCGAGGCGTCCGGCGCGGCCGCGGTCCAGTTGATGAAGAGGAAGCCGTGCGAGCCGTTGGTCTCGAGGTTGTAGACCTCGTTTCTGTAGACCTCGATGTCGTGCGAGGTGCGCGGCGTGTCGGAGTTCCACCAGGCGCTTCTGCGCGGGTCGTTGTAGCTGGCCCACACGTAGATGCCGTCGTCGAACGTCGTCAAGTGGTTGTCGTGAACCGAGACGTTGCCGCTGTTCATGATGCTGATGCCGTCGGAGTTGAGCGTCCGCGGCGTCACCGTTCTGATGCCGGAGATCTCGACGTTGTCGCTGTTGCGCAGCGTGACGTTGTACGCCGAGGCGTTGGCGATCGTGATCCCTCTGACCGAGAAGCCGTTCACGAGGTGGGTGCCGATGCCGTGGACGAGGACGCTGTTGTCGTCGTTGGTGTTGTACGTGAGGTCGATCGTGCCGCTGCCGGTGATGTGGACGTTCGAGGCGTTGCCGGCGTAGAGCAGCGGATAGTTCTGGTCGAGGTAGGTGATGAACGCGACTCTGCTGCCCGGGATCACGCGCCCTCTCGTCGGCGTGTTCGCCCAGTGGGCCGGATCCTGGCTCTGTCTCACCGTCGCGCCCGACGCGATGTTGAACGTCACGTTGGACTTCAGGATCAGGTTGCCGGTCAGGTAGGTGTAGGTGCCCGGCAGCGTGACGGTGCCGCCGCCGGCTCTGTTGACGGCGTCGATCGCGCTCTGGATCGCGGCGCGGTCGTTGGTGACGCCGTCGCCTCTGGCGCCGTAGGCGACGTCGCGGACGCTGACGTCGAGCGCGCTTGCGCTGCCGGTGAGGCACAGCAGGGATACGACCAGCGCGCACGCGAATGCGGCCAGGCGTCGATACGGGACTGCGGATCTTGCGATCACAACGGCCTCCTGGGTGGGGTGCGCGACCCGCCGCCTGGCGGGTTCGCGACTGAATTGAGTTGTGAACTGCGGTCCGGCGGGTCCGGCTGGTGCGGCGGTCCGGCTGGTCCGGCTGGGTCCGGCTAGCTCACGCCCAGGATCCGGCGCTGCTCGGTCTCCGGGTCGGCGACCGGGATCGCGTCCATCAGGCTGCGCGTGTACTCGTGCTGCGGGTGCGCGAACAGCTGCTCGCGCGGCTGCGCCTCGACGATGCGGCCGTGGCGCATCACTGCGACGTGGTGCGCCATGTAGCGCACGATCGCAAGGTCGTGCGAGATGAAGAGGTAGGTCAGCCCCAGCTCCCGCTGGAGCGTTCTGAGCAGGTTCAGCACCTGCGCGCGAACGGAGACGTCGAGCGCCGAGACGGCCTCGTCGAGCACGACGAACTCCGGCTCCAGCGCGAGCGCGCGGGCGATCGCGACGCGCTGCGCCTGGCCGCCGGAGAGCTGCTCGGGGCGCCGCTGCGCGAAGCCGGCGGAGAGGCCGACCAGCTCCAGCAGCTCCGCGACGCGCGCGCGACGCGTCGCCTTGTCGCCGATCCCGTGCGCGGCCAGCGGCGCGGCCAGCGCCTGCTCGACCGTGCGGCGGCGGTTGAGCGAGCCGTGCGGGTCCTGGAAGACGACCTGCATCCGCCGGCGCAGCCGCCGCAGCCGTTCGCGCTCCAGCGCCAGCACGTCCTCGCCGTCGAAGTGGATCTCGCCGCCGTCGGCCTCCAGCATCCGCAGCACGCAGCGGGCGCTCGTCGACTTGCCCGAGCCGGACTCGCCGACCAGCCCGAGCGTCTCCCCGCGCGCGACGGCGAAGGAGACGTCGTCGACGACCCGTCTGCCGCCGAACTGCTTCACGAGCCCGCGGACCTCCAGCAGCGGCGCCGCGGCACCCGCGGCGCCCTTCGAAAGCGACTCAGCCATGCCGGACCTCCTCTCGTGTCAGCGCGAAGTGGCAGGCGACGCGACCGCCGCCGTCAGCGGCCGTCTCCAGCGGAGGCCGCTGCTCGACGCAGACCTCCTGCGCGTACGGGCAGCGCGGATGGAAGCTGCAGCCGCTCGCGAGCTGGCCGGGCAGCGGCGGCTGGCCGGCGATCGTCGGGATCGGCCGCTCCAGCGGCAGCGTCAGGTCGCAGGCGGCGCCCAGCAGCGCCTCGGTGTAGGGATGGCGCGGCGCGGCGTACAGCTCGCGCACCGGCGCCTGCTCGACCAGCCGACCGGCGTACATCACCGCGATCTCGTCGCAGAAGCCGGCGGCGACGCCGAGGTCGTGCGTGATCATCACCATCGCGACCTCTCGCTCGCGCGAGATCCGCACCAGCAGCTCGACGATCCGCCGCTGCGTCGTGACGTCGAGCGCGGTCGTCGGCTCGTCGCAGAGCAGCACCTCGGGGTCGGCGCTCAGCGCCATCGCGATCATCACGCGCTGGCGCATCCCGCCCGAGAGCTCGTGCGGGTAGGCGCGCGCCTTCGCGGCGGCGTCGGCGATGCCGACGTCCGCGAGCAGCTCCAGCACGCGCGCGCCGGCTTCGCGGCGGCTCAGCGACGTGTGCAGCCGGATCGTCTCGGAGATCTGGTCGCCGACCTTGTGCAGCGGGTTGAGCGACCGCATCGGATCCTGGTAGATCATCCCGATCCGGCCGCCGCGCACGCGGCCGAGCGCGCGCCCGCGCAGCGCGCGCAGGTCGGTCTCGCCGAGCCGCACGCTGCCGGCGGTGATCCGCAGCGGCCGCCGCAGCAGCCCCATCACGGCCATCGCCGTCATCGTCTTGCCGCTGCCGGACTCGCCGACGAGCCCCATGCGCGCGCCGCGCGCGACCGTGAACGAGACGTCCCGCACGATCGGCAGCTCGCGGCCGCGGCCGGCGTCGGCGACGACCGTCAGGCCCTCGACGGCGAGGGCGGCAAGCGCGGGGCTCATCTGCGGCCTCCGTTGGAGCGGGCGCCGAGCTGGTCGGCGACGACGTTGAGCATCCAGATCGTCAGCAGGATCGCCAGCGCGGGGAAGATCGCGTACTCCCAGCGCTGGTAGAGGAACTGATAGCCCTCCTTCAGCAGCGTCCCCCACGAGGCGTCGGGCGGCTGGATGCCGAGTCCGACGAAGCTGAGGCTCGCCTCCAGGATCATCGCGCCGGCGGCGTTGATCGCCGCCTGCACCGCCAGCAGCGGGACCGCGTTGGGCAGCAGCTCGGCGAGCAGCAGCCGGCGGCGGCGGGCGCCGTAGGCGACCGCGGCGGCGTAGTAGTCGCGGCTCATCTCCTGCAGCGCGACCGAGCGCGCCATGCGCGCCGTCGTCGGCGCCAGCAGCACGCCGATCACGAGCGCGAGGTTGAGCGTCGAGGCGCCGAAGGCGGAGATGCAGACGAGCGCGAACAGCAGCTGCGGGATCGCCATCAGCGCGTCGGCGGTGCGCATCAGCAGCTCGTCGACGATCCCGCGCCGCAGCGCCGCGAGGAAGCCCCACGTCGTGCCGAGCACGAACGCGACGAGCACCGCGCCGCCGCTGATCAGCAGCGTCAGGCGCCCGCCGTAGAGAACGCGCGCGAAGAGGTCGCGGCCGAGGTCGTCGGTGCCGAACCAGTGGTCCCAGCTCGAGCCCGAGAAGGCGATCGCCGGATTCTGCTCGGCCGGATCCCAGCGCGCGACCAGCGGCGCCGCCAGCAGCAGCAGGACGAGCAGCAGCAGGAGCCCGGCGCTGACGCCGAGCAGCGTCGGCCGCGGCAGGCGGCGCAGGCGCTCGGCGAGGGAGGCGCGCGGCGCGGCGACCGCGCCGGTCGTGGTCGATTCAGGCATCGGCGTTCACCGTCCGCAGGCGCGGGTCGAGCGTGCGCGCCAGGAGGTCGACGACGAGCGTCGTCAGGATGAAGCCCGCGCACAGCAGCAGCACGACCGTCTGCAGCACCGCGTAGTCGCGTCTCAACGCGGACTCGACCGCGAGCGAGCCGAGGCCGGGCAGGCCGAAGACGTACTCGACGAGCACCGCGCCGCCGAGCGTGTAGCCGAAGATCAGGCCGACCGAGGTCAGCGCCGGCAGCAGCGCGTTGCGCAGCGCGTGGCGCAGCACGACCGCCACGCGCGGCACGCCCTTGCCCTCGGCGGTGCGGATGTACGGCTGGTCGAGCGCCTCGACCAGCTCCGCGCGCAGGTAGCGCACGATCAGCGGCGCGGCGACCGCCGCGAGCGCCGCCGACGGCAGCACGAGGTGGCGCAGGTTCTCGCCGACGTCCTCGTCGAGCGGCACCCAGCCGCGCGCCGGCAGCCAGCCGAGCTGCACGCTGAAGACGATCAGCAGGAAGATCGAGGCGACGAACGGCGGGAAGGCCATCCCCAACGAGGAGAGCGCCGAGATCGCGCGGTCGATCCAGCCGTGCGGCCGCAGCGCGGCGACGACGGCCGTCGGCACCGCCAGCGCGACCGACAGCGCGACCGAGACGACCGTCAGCTCCAGGGTCGTCCCGATCCGCTGCCCGATCAGGTCGGTGACCGAGTACTGGCTGAAGTACGAGGTGCCGAAGTCGCCTCGCAGCAGCCCGCCGACCCAGTCGCCGTACTGCGCGAGCACCGAGCGGTCGAGTCCGAGCTGCTCGCGCAGGCGGTCGATCGTCTCCTGCGAGACGCCCTGCGTGGAGCCGAGCCGCGTGATCACCGGGTCGCCGGGGAGCGCGCGCAGGACCGCGAAGACGATGACCGACGTGGCGACGAGCAGCAGCACGCTCGTCGCCACGCGGGTGATCACGTATCGGCTCACGTCACTCCGCGAAGCCGGCCGACTCGAAGTGCGGCAGGCCGCCGCCCTCGACCCACACCCCGACGACGTCCTTCTGCGTCGCCGTGGCGACCGTCGTCTGGACCGGGACGATGATCGGGACCTGCTCGTTGATCAATCTCTGCGCTCTGTCCCAGACGCCCTTGCGCGCGTCTCTGTCAGCCGTCGCGACGGCCTCGTCGAACAGGTCGGTGAACTCGGGGCTGTCCCAGTTGCACTCGCAGCGGCCTCTCAGCAGGAAGCTGAGCTGGAAGTACGGGTCGGGCGCGAACGACTGGAAGTTCGGCACCACGAGGCCCGGATATCTTCTGCCCGCCGGGTAGAACTTCGCCGGCCAGCTCGACAGCTCTCTGTTCTCGATCTTCAGGTCGACGCCGATCTTCTTGAGGCTCGCCTGGAGGATCTGGCCGCTCGTGTTCCACTCCGGGTACTGGCCCGCGACGCCCCACCAGGTCAGCTCTCTCACGCCGGCCTGCTCGAACAGCTCTCTCGCCTTGTCGAGGTCGTAGCTGTAGTCGGTCATCCCCTCCGCGAACCAGGGGCTGTTGTCGGCCAGCGGCGTGTTCGTCGCCGAGACGAGGCCCTGGTCGTAGTAGGCGGCCTTGAAGATCGCCTCGCGGTCGGTCGCGTACGCGAGCGCCTGGCGCGCGCGCAGGTCGTCGAACGGCGGCGAGCTGAGGTCCATCTCCCAGCTGACGTAGACGCCGGTGACGTCCGGCTCGACGATGCTGATCTCGGGCTCGTTTCTGAGCTGCGGGATGTCGGAGGAGGGCACCGACCAGAGCGCGTCGAGGTCGCCGGAGCGCAGCGAGGTGACGGCCGAGGTCGAGTCGGCGGCCTTCACCAGTCTGATCTCGTCCAGCGGCGCCGGGTCGCCCCAGTAGTCGGGGTTTCTCGTCAGGAAGACGTGGTCGCCGGGGACGAACTCGGAGACCGTGAAGGGACCGGTGACGGCCGGCTCTCTGTCGATCGTTCTGAGCGAGTCGACGTCGACGATCTTGACCGGGACGAGCACCTCGGGCAGCAGCACGTTCGCTCTGCTGAGCGTGAAGACGACTCTCGCTCTGCCGGAGGCCGTGACGCTCTTGACCGGCTCCAGCGCCGTCTTCAGCTGGGTCGCCGTGTCGGGGTCCTGGTAGTACTTCAGCGTCTCGACGACGTCGTTGGCCGTCAGCGCCTTGCCGTTGGAGAATCTGACGCCGTCGCGCAGCTCGAAGGTCCATCTTCTGTTGTCGGCCGACGGCGTCCAGCTGGTCGCGAGGTCGGGCTCGACGGTGCCGTCGGGGCCGAGTCTGGAGAGCCCGCCCCACAGCAGCGGGAAGAGCGCCTCTTCGAACGCCGTCCCCTTCAGGACCGGGTTCAGCTGCGGGATCCCGGAGGCGGCGCCGACGGTCAGGCTGCCGCCGCCGGCCCCGGCCGCGGCGGTCGTCGCGGCGCTCGTCTCGGGCGCGGAGCCGCCCCCGTCGGCGCTGCCGGTGGTGGTCGATGAGCTCCCACCGCCGCAGGCGGCGAGCGTGACCGCTGCGACCGCCGGCAGGGAGAGTGCAACAAGGCGCTTCATGTCGCGACGTCCTTTCGTTACAGGGCGAAGTGGCACTGCCAGGCATCCGCGGACGCCGTGCTGCGGTGGGGGAGCAGTTCTTCGGGGCATGCGCATCGCTACAGCTCCAGCCGGTGTCGCGAGAGCACTTCGCAGCCGTCGGCGGTGACCCGCACGACGTGTTCGAGGCGGATGCCGAAGTCGTCGGCGTAGAGGGCGGGCTCGAGCGCGAGCACCATCCCCTCGCGCAGGAGGCCGGAGGCCTCCGGGATCAGCCGCGGGCGCTCGTGGTACGAGCTGCCGATGCCGTGGCCGGTGTGGTGCGGGTAGTCGAGCCCGGCGCGCGTGAGCGCGTCGATCGCGGCGACGTCGGCGCCGGGTCGGACCGCGTCGATCGCGCGTTCCAGGGCGTCGTGGACGCGGCGGTGCGCGGCGCGCGCGGCGGCCGGCGGCTCGCCGACGGCGACGGTCGCGCAGGAGTCGCCCCAGTGGCCGCCGACACGCGGCGCCAGGTCGCAGAGGATCAGCTCGCCTTGCGCGACCACGCGCGTGCCGGGCGCGCCGCCCGCCCCCGCCGTGCGCGGCCCGCTGACGAGGTCGGCGAGCACCGGGACGCGCGCGCCGGCGGCCTGCTCCAGCGCCGCGCGCACGACGGCGAACAGCTCGATCTCGCTGCGCCCCGCGGCGCCCTCGGCGACGGCCGTGCGCAGGGCCGCCTGGCCGGCGTCGGTGACGGCGAGCGCGGCGCGCAGCCCGTCGAGCGCGAGCGCGTCCTTGACGGCGCGCGCGTCGAGCAGCGGGCCGGCGAGCCCGTCGCAGTCGTCCGCGATCGCCGTGCGGCCGTCGAGCACCTCCGCGAGCGCCGCGTCGGCCAGCTCCTGCCCGCGCAGCGGCCCCATCGTGAAGCCCTCGTAGGCGACCGCGACGACCTCCGGCGGGAGCGTCTGCGGCAGGTCCTCCGCGGCGGCGATCAGGCGGCCCCCGCCGTCGTCGAAGTCGCCGAGCACGAAGACCGGGCCGGGCGCGAACGGGCTCGGCCCGGTCTCGATCTCGCAGGCGACGCCGCTCAGCCAGTGGACGTTGGCGGGATCGGAGCAGAGCAGCAGCTCGGCGCCGGCCGCGCGGGTCAGCTCGAGCGCCTGTGCGTGACGGTCGGCGAGGCTCATGGCAGCAGCGACGCCGTCGGGATGCGGCGCTCCATCAGGCAGGGACGGAAGACCTCGGCGTACGGCGCCACCAGCCGCGCGCCGGTGGCGCGGTCAGCGTCGCGCGCGAGGTCGGCGTAGTCGACGCCGCGCAGCTCGCGCATCACCGCCATCTGGCTGGCGTGCAGCCGCACGATCCGCGCCTTCTCGTCGGCGACCTGCTCGTCGAACGTGACGAAGTGGGTGCCGTCGAAGCCGTGGCCGGGACCGGGGTCGGTGTGGAAGATCGCGGGCGCGGCCGCGAGCGCGGGCGTCGCCGTGCCGACCGAGGCGATCGCCGACAGCAGCGCCGCGTGGCAGGTCAGCCGCGCGGTCACGACGTGGTCCTCGTTGTAGTCGGCGAGGTTGTGCGTGAAGACCAGCTCGGGCGCGCTCGCGCGCAGCGCCTCGATCAGCGCCAGCCGCACGGCCGGGCCGTCGAGCAGGAAGCCGTCGGGCTCGCCGAGGCAGACGTAGGAGGCGTCGAGCGCGGCGGCGACCGCGCGCATCTCGGCGTCGCGCTCGGCGGCGACCTCGGCGTGCGGCTTGCCCGGGTCCCACGAGGCGCCCTTGTCGCCGTTGGTGACGGCGATCAGCGAGATCCGCGCGCCGCGCTCGCGGCGCAGCCGCAGCAGCGTGCCGAGGCACTCCTTCTCGTCGTCCTGGTGGGCGAAGACGCAGGTGACGTTCACGACGTCCCTCCCGGCAGCTCGGTCATCGCCAGCGACATCCCGCCGTCGACGCGGATGGTCGTCCCGGTCACGTACTCGGCGCCGGGCGAGGCGAGGAAGGCGACCGCGGCGGCGACGTCCTCCGCGCGGCCGAGGCGGCCCCACGGATGCGCCGCACCGGCCGCGGCGAGCCGCTCCTCGCTGTGGAAGCGGCGCTCGCCGGGCGTCTCGATCCAGCCCGGCTCGACGACGTTGACGGCGATGCGGTGCTGCAGGAGGTCGCGCGCGAGCGAGCGCGCGAGCGCGAGCAGCGCCGCCTCGGCGGTGTTGTACGCGGCGGTGCCGGGGAAGGCGAGCGTCGCGTGCAGCGAGCCGATCAGCACGATCCGGCCGGGCTTGCCGGCGTCGATCAGCTGCCGCGCGGCCGGCTGCGCGAGCGCGAGCGCCGCGCCGGCGGTGCCCTCGACGCTGGCGCGCAGCGCCTCCGGCGTCAGCTCCAGCGCGCCGCCGTGCTGCTCGTGCGAGATCGTGCCGACGGCGACGTCGAGCGCGCGGCCGGCGGTGGCGCGCGTCTCCGCGAGCGCCTCCGCGACCGCCTCGGGAGCGGAGGCGTCGGCGATGAAGGCGAGCGTGCTCGCCGCCGGCGCGGCCGCCGCGAGCCGCTCACAGGCGGCGTCGAGCGCGGCGCCGTCGCGGTCGATCAGCACGAGGTCGTGGCCCGCGGCGGCGAGCGCGGTGGCGATCGCGCCGCCGATCCCGCCGCCCCCGCCGGTCACGACTGCCAGCGGCCGGCTCATGCGACGCGGTGACGGTCGACGACGGCGGGATCGACCTCGACCCCGAGACCGGGGCCGGTGGGCACGCGGACGCGGCCGTCGACGAGGTCGAGGTCGAGCGTGGCGAGCTGCTGCACGAGCGGCGCGGTCGAGGCGTTGACCTCGACGAACGGCTCGTCCGGCAGCCAGGCGGCGGCGTTCAGCGTGGCGGCGGTCAGCAGGTGCGTCGTCCACGCGTGCGGGACGACGAGCACGCCGCGCCGCTGCGCCAGCTCGACGATCCGCTGCAGCGCCGTGAAGCCGCCGCAGCGGCCGAGGTCGGGCTGCACGACGGAGACGCCCTCCTCGCGCAGCAGCTCCTCGTACTCGGAGATGCCGCCGAGCTGCTCGCCGCTGGCGACCCGCAGGCGCGTCGCGCGGCCGAGGCGCGCCAGCTCGTCCGGGCGGTCGGCCGGGCGCGGCTCCTCGAGCCAGAACGGCTCCAGCTCCTCCAGCGCGCGCACGTGCGCGCGGGCGGCGGCGAAGTCGCCGGCGATGTGGCCGTCGACCATCAGCTTCACGTCGGGGCCGGCCTCCTCGCGCGCTGCGGCGAGCAGCGCGTAGTCGCGGCGCGGATCTCTGCCGAACGGGCCCCAGCCGAACTTGATCGCGCGGAAGCCGCGGTCGAGGTAGGCGCGCGTCGCCTCGCGCATCGCCTCCGGCGTCTCGCGGAAGAGCGTGCTGGCGTAGGCGCGCAGGCTCATCCGGCGGGCACCGCCGAGCAGCACGTGCACCGGCTGGCCGGCGGCGCGCCCGGCGAGGTCCCACAGCGCGACGTCGATCCCGCTGATCGCGTGCAGCGCCGGGCCGCGACGGCCGTGGTACCAGCTCGCCTCGTACATCCGCTCCCAGGCGGTGTGGCGGTCCCAGGCGCTCAAGCCGACGATCGCGTCGCGCAGGCCGGAGCAGAAGTTCGGGATGTGCGGATGGGCGTCGACGATCGCCTTGACGATCCACGGATGCGAGTCGACGTCGGCCCAGCCGACGAGGCCCTCCTCGCTCGTGACCTTCACGACGCAGAGATGGCGCGGACCGGACAGCTCGCCGCCGGGCGTCGGCTCGCCGTACTCGATCCCGCCGTCGAGGATCAGCACCTCGACGTCGGCGATCACGAGGCCGTCGCGGGCCGGCAGCGGCGCCGGCGGAGTCAGGATCGTCATGCCGCCAGCTCCAGTCCGAGCAGCTCGAGCGTCGGCCGCGCGAGGATCCCCTCGATCACGGCCTCGGGCACGCGCGGCAGGGCGGTCCCCTCGGTGAAGCGGTTGACCGCGCGCAGGCCGGCGGTCGAGGCGTCGAGCTGCGCGAACGGCCAGTCGGTGCCGAACAGCAGCTTGTCGGCGACGCCGTACTCGACGGCGCTGAGCAGCGCGTTGTAGAGCTGCCACGGGCGCGGGTGCAGCGCCGAGACGTCGGCGAAGACGTTGGGGTGCTTGCGCACGACGACGAGCGCGTCGTCGATCCACGGGTGGCCCATGTGCGCGATCACGATCTTCAGCTGCGGGAAGCGCAGCGCGACCTGGTCGATCTGCAGCGGCAGCGCCCAGCGCAGCTCGGCGGTGCGGACGAACGTCGTGCCCTGGTGCCAGAGGATCGGCAGCCCGAGGTCGTCGGCCGCCTCGCAGACGGCGAGCGCCGCCGGCGAGAGCGGGTCGAAGCCCTGGTAGGTCGGGGCGAGCTTGAGCCCGCGCAGCCCCATCTCCACGCCGCGCCGCAGCTGCGCGACGGCGACGGGGTCGTTGGCGTCGACGCTGGCGAAGCCGACGAGCTTCTCGGGGTGCTGCGCGACGTAGTCGGCGACGTACTCGTTCGGCACGTCGAAGCCGATCCGCGGCGCGGCGAAGGCGAGCACGATCGCGGCGTCGACCGGCGCGACCGCCTCCCAGTGCTCCTCCAGCGAGCGCGCCGGATTGGCCTGCGGGCCCCACGCGCGCACCATGTCGTCGATGAAGGCGCCGCTGAAGTGGCGCCGCTCGCCGACGTGCGTGTGGCAGTCGACCATCAGGCGGTGATCCCGTTGGCGAGACGTACCTGGGCGGCGTCGCGGCCCAGCTCCCACGCCTGCTTGAGCTGCTGCGCGCGCTCCGGCGCGACCGCCTGCAGCGGCGCCATCAGCTCGCCGCTGTCGAAGATCCCGACCTCCGCGAAGAGCGCCTTCGTCGTCGCGATCTCGTCGCCGATCCCGAAGGCGTGGATGAACGGCGCCAGCTCCGTCGAGAGCACCTGCAGGCCGCCGTCGAGGTCGCCGCCGCGGACCTTCTCCCAGACGGTCGCGAACGACTCCGGCAGGACCGCCGGCGCGATCACCATCGCGCCGTCGACGCCGGCGGCGAGGAACTGCGAGAGGATCGGGTCGTCGCCGGCCAGCACGCTGAGGCCGGCGTCGCGCCAGACGGCGATCTTCGAGAGGTCGTGGTCGGTCAGCTTGACCGAGCGCAGCCGCTCCAGCTCGCGCGACCAGGCGACGACCCAGTCGGCCTGCAGCGGCGTCTTGGTCGTGAAGGGGTTGTCGTAGAGGACGAGGTCGATCTCGATCGCGGCGTCGACCGTCGCGAGGTGGGCGAGGATCCCGTCGGGCGAGTTGGCGAAGTAGAACGGCGAGCAGCAGAGGACGCCGCGCGCGCCGTGCTCCTGCGCGTGCAGCGCGAGGTCGGCGGAGGCGACGGCGCTGGTGTGCGAGACGCCGACGACGACGGTCTTGTCGGAGGGCGTCAGCGCCAGCGCCTGCTCGACGATCTGCTTGCGGTGCCTATCGGGCATCGACGGCGCCTCGCCCGTGCTGCCCATCAGCGTGAAGCCGTCGACCCACGGGAGCATGTGGTCGAGCAGGCGCTGGAAGCTGGCGTGATCGAAGACGCCGTCCCGAAACGGCGTCGGGATGACGGGCAGGACTCCACTGATGGGCACGGGGCTCCTTGACTGGTCGCGGCGATGCCCGAGCAGGCCCGCTCGGCACATCTCTCATGTTGATTCGATATTTCGAATCAACATTCGAAATAAGGATATACGCGCTCACCGCGACAACGCAAGTGACTTTTTGGCACGCGGACACCAACGCTCCCCCGCGGGCGCCGGGCGGGAGCGCGCCACCGTCGTGAGCGCGCGACTCGTCGGCGGGCCCCGGCGCGGACGCTCCGCCGCCGGCTCAGGCGGGCAGCGCGGCGGCCGGGCGGTAGCCCAGCTCGGCGGAGATCGCGCGCGCGGCGTCGCGCACCGCGGGCACGGCCGGCGGATCGCCGCCCGGCAGCAGGTCGCGCGAGAAGCCGGTCAGCCCGATGCTCGCGATGACGGCGCCGGCGGCGTCGAAGACGGGCGCGGCGACGCAGCCGACGCCGTCGATCTCCTCGCTGTCCTCGACCGCGAAGCCGTGCGCGCGGGTCTCGCGCAGCTGCGCGTCGATCGGCGTCGCGAGGCCGGCCGTCAGCGCCCGCTGCTCAGCGTCGGGCAGCCACGCCGCGATCGCGCGGCCGAGCGCGGTGATGTGGAAGGGGCTGAGCTTGCCCGGGAAGGTGTTGAACTGGATGAACGACGGCGCCGCCGCCTTCTCCAGGTACATCACGTCGGTGCCGACGAGCACGCCGAGGTGGGCCGGAACGTCGAAGGCGGCCGACAGCTCGCGCAGGTACGGCATCGCGATGTCGCGGATGCCGAAGCGCGAGACGACCGCCGAGCCGAGGTGGAAGAGCGCCAGCGTCGGCTCCCAGTACTGCGTGCGGCCCTCCGAGCGGCGCGAGACGTAGCCGGCCTCCTGGAGCGTGTGCATGATCGCGTGGCAGCTCGCCGTCGGGATCCCGGTGCGCGCGACGATGTCGCTGAGCATCATCGGCTCGCGCTCGTGCACGAGCAGCTCGAGCACGTTCAGCGCGCGTTTGACGGCCGGCACCGGAGGCATGCGGCAAGCATACGACCCGTGCGGCCGCCGTCGGCGCGGCTACAGCCTGCGGCGCGACTGCAGCTGCCAGCGGACGGCCGTGCGACGCCACCGCCGCCGCAGCTCGCAGACGATCGTCAGCTCCTCGCCGGGCGCCGTCTTCGCGATCGCCCACCAGGTCGCGCCCGACCGCGGATCGGGGTGGGCGCCGAAGGTCTGGCGGATCGATCTGACGACGTGGTGGCGGCGCGAGAGCGCCGCCCCGAGCGCCTCGGCGACCTGCCGCTCGAAGGCGCGCGTCTCGACGGCGCCGCTCCCCAGGCTGGTGGAGAGCCGTATCACTCCCCGGTCGCAGCGGCCCCGGGCGTGCGTCAGCACGCGCCGCCGTGGGGGAAGGTGCTCCGCGCGCCCGTCCGTACGGTCGAAGGGAAGTTCCCGGTCGGGACGAGCGCGCGGATCGATCGTCGTCGCGGACACGCGGGGGGCGGTGCGAGCTCACGCGACGAAGGCGCCTGCGACCGCGCGGTCGCCCGCGACCGGTCGGCAGGACGTGATCCCGGGAAATCGCGGCCCGGGATCGGAGCTGACGCGCCGCCGGCGTGGCACCGCCGGGGTGAGCGGTCGACCGGATCTGTCGTGGTCGATGGTTGGCGGCACGTCATCGCCGAACCGTCCCACCGGAGCCCGCCGCACGATAGTCCCAGTCGGAATTCCGAATCGGAACAGTTGCCCCGTTCCGCCGCTGTGACGGGCGATCTGCCCGGTTGCATTCCGCCCACCGTTCACTTAGGTTTGTCAGCGATAGGGGCTGGTTTTCAGGGGATCGGAGGGCCACGGTGGGAGGGGCGCAGCAGAGTCGACGGGACCATCGCGAGGCGTCGATGGTGCGAGCCGCCGTGCTCGCATGCGTGATCGAGGACCCGGGACATGCCTACAGCGTCGGGACGACGATGGCGGAGAAGTTCGCGGGCGTGATCTCGGCCAAGCCGCGCCACGCCTACCCGGTCCTCAGAGTGCTCGCCGGCGAGGGACTGGTGGAGGCGTCGCCGCCGCTGCCGGGCTCGAGATCCGGCGGCAGCGCGCTGGCCGGCTGGTACCGCGCCACCCCCGCGGGCGTCGAGCGCTGGCGCGCGTGGCTGATCTCGCCGCTGGACCATGCGCGCGCGGAGATGGACGCGAAGGTGCGGCTGCTCGCCGCGCGGCCGGACGACCTCGCGACGCTCGAAGGGATACTCGACGGCTACGCCGAGCACCTGCGCCACGCCGCCGGCGAGCTGCCGGAGCCGAGCAGCGCCGAGACGCTTCAGCGACGGCTGACGAGCGACCTCGACGCACGCCTGATCGACGCGCAGATGGACTGGATCCGAGACGCGCGCAGCCGGCTGCGCAGGGAGGCGGAGCGACGCCGGTGACCCTGCTGACGCTGGAGCATGTGCGCGTCCGTCGCGGTCGCCGCGTCGTGCTCGCTGACGCGTCGCTGGAGGTCGAGCCCGGCGAGCTGGTCGTGCTCGGCGCCAGTCGCAGAGCGGGCAAGTCGACGCTGCTGCAGGTCGCGGCCGGGCTGATCGAGCCCGAGCACGGAGCGGTCCGCGTCAGCGGCTTCGCCGGCGCCGACGACGCCCGCGGCCGCGACGGCGGGATCGCCTTCGTGCGGACCGACTTCTCGCGCGCGATGGGCGCGACGATCCTCGACCAGGTCGCGCATCCGCGGACCGCGTTCGTGAGCCCGCGCAGAGCCGAGCTGGAGGCGTTCGACGCGCTCAGACGCGTCGTCGCGGTGGCGCTCGGCGCGGAGCCCGGCAGCGGCGCGACGCTCGACCACGGCGAGAAGATGCGGATCGGGATCGCCCGTGCGCTGATGAGCCGCCCGCGGCTGCTGCTCATCGACGAGCCGACCGTCGGGCTGTTCGGCGAGGAGCGCGACGAGATGGTCGGGCTGCTGCGCTCGCTCGCTCGCGACGAACGGGTCGCGGTGCTCGCCACGACCGACTCGGTCAGCGGCTTCGGGCGCTGGCGCCACCTGTCGCTGGAGGACGGCGTCGTCGAAGGCCCGCGCGCGCAGCCGCCGGCCAGAATCGTGCAGTTCCCCGGCGAGCAGCGGCGATGACGCTGCAGCTGCAGGAGGTCGGGCACGACCTGCGTGACGGCGACGCGATCGCGCACGCGCTCGACGGCGTCACGCTGACGGTCGCGCGCGGCGAGCTGGTCGCGCTGCTCGGCCCCAGCGGCGCCGGCAAGAGCACCGTCCTGTGGCTCTCCAGCGGGATGGAGCCGCCGACCCGCGGCCGCGTCTGCTGGGACGGCGCCGACCTCGCGGCGCTGCCGCGCGGCGAGCGCGAGCGCTTCCGCCGCGAGACGCTCGGGATGCTGTTCCAGGATCCGCCGCTGCTGCGCGGGGTCGACGCCGTCGGCAACGTCGAGTCGCGCCTGATCGGCGGCGGCACGCGGCCCTCGGACGCGCATCTCGCGGCGCAGCGGATCCTCGTCGAGCTCGGTCTCGGCCATCGGCTGCACCACCCGCCGCAGAAGCTCTCCGGCGGCGAGCGCCGCCGCGTCGCGCTCGCGCGCGCGCTCGTCAACGCGCCCGCGCTGCTGCTCGCCGACGAGCCGACCGCCAACCTCGACCACGACAGCGGCGAGCTGGTGCTCGCGCGGCTCGTGCACGAGGCGCGCGAGCAGCACCGCGCGGTGCTGATGGTCACGCACGACCCGGCCGCCGCCGCGGTCGCCGACCGCTGCCTGACGCTCAGCGACGGACGGCTCGCGCAGCCGGCCGCGGCCGCCCCCAGCCACGCGCCCGTGCCGTGATCCGGCCCGACTCGCTGCTGCGCTACCTGCGCTGGCGGCTGAAGGGCTTCTGGCCCCAGGACCTGCTCGCGGCCGCCGGGATCGCCGCCGGCGTCGCGCTCGTCTTCGCCGTGATCGTCTCCAACAGCTCGATCAGCGCCGGCGCGCGCGAGATCCTCACCGGCATCGGCGGCAGCTCGCAGCTGCAACTCACCGCGCGCTCCAACGACGGCGTCGACGAGCGGATCGTCGAGCGCGTGCGCGCGGTCCCCGGGGTCGAGACCGCCGCGCCGCTGCTCGAGCAGCGCGTCACGGTGGCGGCCGGCGACCGCCGCGTCGGCGTCGAGCTGATCGGCCTCGACAGCACGCTCGGCAGACTCGGCGGCATCGCCTCCACCCCGCTCCTGACCGGGCTGCTGTCCGTCCCGCAGCTGTTCCTGCCGACCGCGGTCGCCGACCAGCTCGGCCTTCCGCGCGGCGCCGACGCGCGCGGCCGCGCGGTGACGGTCGAGGCGCGCGGGCTGGCGCTGCCCAGCTCCGTCAGCGACGTGCTCGACCGCGCCGTGATCGGGCCGCTGGCCGCCGGGAACATCGCCGGCGCGCCGCTGGAGCGGGTGCAGCTGTGGACCGGTCTTCCCGGCAGAGTCACGCGCGTGCTCGTCAGCACCGAGGCCGGCGCCGATCCGGCGGTGCGCGCGCGGCTGGAGCAGCTCGCCGGCACGCGCATGGACGTCGGCACGATCGGCGACGAGCTGGCGCTGCTGCGCCAGGCCAGCCTCCCCAACGACCAGGCGACCGGCCTGTTCGCCGGCATCGGCGTGCTCGTCGGCCTGCTGCTCGCCTACACCGCCGTGCTGCTGACCATCCCCGAGCGGCGCAGACTGGTCGCGCTCTGCATCACCGACGGGCTGCCGCGCGGGCGGATCGCGCAGATCGTCCTCTTCCCCTCGCTCGTGCTCGGCCTCGTCGCGGGCGCGGCCGGGATCGGGCTCGGCCTGCTGCTGCTCGCGACCGCCGCGCACGACCCGCCCGGCTACCTCGCCTTCGCCTGGCCGCTCGGCAGCGGCCAGCACGTCTCGATCTCCGTCGTCGTCGTCGCGCTGCTGGCCGGCGTCACGCTCAGCCTGCTCGCCGCCGCGCAGCCCCTGCTCGACCTGCGCGGCAGCGCCGCGCGCCGTCGCGAGGCCGACGAGGAGCCCGGCCAGACGATCGAGCCCCGCACCCGCCGCCGCGCGACGTGGGCCAGCGCGGCGCTGGTCGCGGGCAGCACCGCGCTGGTGCTGATCGCGCCCGCGCTGACGGTCCTGGCGGTCACCGGGCTCGTCGTCGCCGCGCTGCTGGCGCTGCCGGCGCTGCTGGCGCTGACGTTGGCGATCATCGCCCGCTGGCCGCGCCGCGACCGGCCGAGCGCCAGCCTCGAAGCGGCGCGCGAGCTGCGCGTGACGACGCTGCGCTCGCTGGCGCTCGCGGCCACCGCGGCCGTCGCGATCTTCGGCGCGACGGCGATCGAGGGAGCGCATCGCAACCTCCTCAACGGCCTCTACGAGGACTATCGCGAGTACATCGCGTCCGGCGACATCTGGATCACCCAGCACGGCGACGACCTCGCGCTGCAGCCGCTCAACATCGATCCCGACAGGCTTCGCGACGTCGACGGCGTCGCGGCCGTGCGGCCCTACCAGGGCGGCTTCGCCGACCTCGGCGACCGCCGCATCTGGCTGCAGGCGCGCGACGCCGGCGACCGCGTGATGATCCCGCCCAGCCAGCTGCTCGAAGGCGACCTCGAGACCGCGACCGAACGGCTGCGCGACGGCGGCTGGATCACCGTCTCGCGCCACGTCGCCGACCAGGAGCAGGTCGGCGTCGGCGACCCGCTGACGCTGCCGACGCCGACCGGCGAGCGTACGTGGCGGGTCGCGGCGATCACGACCAACCTCGGCTGGGGTCCGGGCGCGATCATCCTCGACCGCCGCGACTACGCGCGCGCCTGGGAGACCGACACCGCGACCGCGATCGAGCTCGACGTCGCGCCCGGCGCCGACCCGGGCGCCGTCATCGCGGCGGTCCAGGAGCGGCTCGGCCCGGCCGCCGCGGCCGCGGTGCGGGTGCAGACGAGCGCGCAGCGGGCGCAGGACGCCAACGCGGTCGCGCGCGCCGGTCTGCAGCGCCTCAGTCAGATCGCGACGATCCTGCTGGCCGCCGCCGCGCTCGCGCTCGCCGCCGCGCTCAGCACGACGATCTGGCAGCGACGGCGCACGTGGGCGGTGCGCCGCTTCGAGGCCTTCCGGACCGCGTTCGCGCTGCGGATCGTGCTGCTGGAGGCGACCGTGATCCTCGGAGTCGGCTGCGTCGCCGGCGCGCTCGCCGGCACCTACGGCCACTGGCTGCTCGGCCGCTGGCTGCAGCAGACGACCGGCTATCCCGCGCCCTTCAGCCTTTCGGTGCCGTCCACCATCGGCACCTGCGCAGCGCTTATCCTCGCGGCATTGATCCTGACCGTGATCCCGGCAGAGCGCGCGATCCGTCCGCCGGCGCGGCTCGCGCTCGACCCCAACTCGTAGCCGCCGGCGCGACGGCGATGCTCGCCGCGCTCGCGCGCTACACGGTCCGCGTCATCCCCGCCGCCCGTGCGGAGACCGCCCGCTGGCGCAGCCGCGCCGAGGCGATCCCCGACCCGGCCGCGCGCCGGCTCGCGCTCGCGACGCTCGACGAGGAGGCGTTCAACGCCGAGGCCGCCGCCGTCTACTCGCTGCTGGCGCCGCGCGCTGCGCGGCCCGCCGTCGTGCGGCTGCTGGTGCCGTGGCAGCTGATGTACGACTACCTCGACACGGTCACCGAGCAGCCGTCGCCCGGTCCGCTGGAGCGCTCCCGCCGGCTGCACCGGGCGCTCGCGCTGTCGATCGAGTCGCCCGGCGGCGACGTCTCGTTCGCGGCCGACGCGGGCGACGGCGGCTATCTCGACGCGCTCGTCGCCGCCTGCCGCCAGCGCTTCTGGGCGCTCGCCGCGGCCGCCGCGGTCGCGCCGAGCGCGGCGGCGGAGGCGCGCCGCTGCGCCGAGGCCCAGAGCCAGACGCACGCGGCGATGCTGACCGGGGACCTCGGCCCGCTGCGGCGCTGGGCCGCCGGCGACCGCGTCGAGCACGGACTGCGCTGGTGGGAGACCGCCGCCGCCGGCATCTCCTCGCTCGCCGTCCACGCGCTGCTCGCCTCGGCCGCCGACCCCGCCACGACCGCGGCCGACGCCGCGCGGATCGCCGACCGCTGCACCGGCGTCTGCGCCCTCAGCACGATGCTCGACAGCCTCGTCGACGTGACCGCCGACGCGCGCTCCGGCAACGTCTCGTACGTCGCGCAGTACCCGGACGCGACCGCCGCCGGCGCGCTGGCGGAGCTGGCCGCCACGAGCGCGCGCGACGCCGCCGCGCTGCCGCACGCGGCGACTCACCGCACGATCGTCAGCGGCCTCGCCGCCTTCTACCTGACCGACCCGAACGCGCGCGCGACGCCGCAGACCGCCGCCGCCAGCGACGCCGTCATCGCCGCGCTGCAGCCGTCGGTCGCGCCGGCGCTGCGGCTGCTGCGCCTGCGCCGGCGGCTCGCCGCGCTCAGAGGCCAGCGCTGAGCCGGCGCGCCGCGGCGCTCACGCGAACCGCCGCTTCGCCTTCGCCACGCAGCGCGTGCGGGCCTTGCCTCTCGTCGTGCGCTTGCAGGTCGCGATCGCCTTGGCGCGCTTGACCTGCGTGACGCAGCGACCGCGCTTGCGCGCGTTCTTGATCGCCTTGCACGACGCCACCGTCGGCTGCTGCGCGGTGACCGGGGCTCTCGTCGGCGGCGGCGTTCTCCCTCTGCCGGTGCCGGGCGCGGGTCTCACGGCGGGCGCGGGCCTGACGCTCGGCGCCGGCGTCGGCGCGGGGCCGGGGGCCGGTCCGGGAACAGCGGGCTGCGGGCTCGTGCGCGGGCCGGGCGCGACGGCCGCGGGCCCCCAGTCGGGCTGCGATCCACCGGGGATCACGACCGTGCCCGAGCTGGCGCCCGGGCAGCCCGGCTCGACGCTCGGCAGCGGCAGCACCTCGATGCCGTCCTTGTGCGCGAACGCGATCCTGCTGCCGTCGGGCGACCAGCTGGGACCGTCGAGCGTCGGCTCCTCTCCGGTGTTGCAGGCGTAGGCCGGCGGGCCCGACGGCGCGCCGCTGAGCACGTTCTGCGTGACCTTCAGGAACATCAGGTGCGTCGAGTCGCCGTAGCCGCGGACGAGCGCGAGGCGGTCGCCCTGGCGCGACAGCTCGCCGTCGCCGAGATCGGTCGAGGGATCGAAGATGTCCTTGTCGTCGAACCAGTGGACGTCGTCGTCGTCGCCTCCGCCGGGCGCGTCGTAGTTGACCTGGCTGAGGAAGCCGCCGAACACCAGCACGCGGCTGTTGGAGACCCACGACGGCGAGTTGCGGAACAGCTTCCCGTGGGTCGCCGCGGGCGTCGCCGCCGACGCGCTGGAGTAGAGCGTCACGTAGCGCGCGCCGCAGCTGGCGCCGGGCGGGCAGTTGTACTGGTAGTAGCTGTAGGCGACCGTGGCGCCGTCGGGCGAGACCGCCACGTCGACCGGCACGCCGCCGATCGGCTGGCCGGCCGAGTCGGTCGTGTCCGGCGGATCGAAGCGCGACAGCAGCTCGCCGTTCTGCTTCAGCCGCACGATCTCGCTGCCCTTGCGCGCGACGATCGTGCCGTCGTCGGCCTGCGACGGAGAACCGTACGGCAGCTGCGCGGTGCCGTCGGTGGTCACCTGGTACTGCCCCGATCCGTCCGGCGCGGCCAGCCACAGGTCGTGGCCCTTCACGTAGGCGATGCTGTCCGCCTGCGCCGCCGGGGCTGCCAGGCAGGCGGCCGCCAGGACGGTCGCTGCGATCGCGCTGCATCTCATCGGTCTCATGGCATCCACGATCGAGCCGCGACGGCGCGCGCACATCGTGGGGACCCCTGACATCACCCCCCTGTTTTTCTGATCGGGGGTGGTCGGGGGATCCCGAACCTCTGACCGCCGATCCCCAGGACCGGCGGTTCCGTCACTGCTTCAGCGTGATGCGGTTCGAGCTGACCCCGTTGATCACGAGCCGCGCCGTCACGGCCCGGCCCGAGCTGAAGACCTTGATCGGGTAGCCGATCGTGAAGGGCGTGTAGTCGGTGTTCGTGATCGATCTGAGCTTGAACGGCACGCGTTCGCGCGTCACGCCGTTGCTCAGCACCCACTGACCGTATGCGGTCCCGGTCACGGGCTTGGCGAATCTCATGTAGCCGGTCGCACCGAACTCCTGGTTCTTCAGCGTCCCGACGAGCAGCTCGATCAGGGAAGGGGTGACCGCGTCACGCGGTCTTTCGGGCTCCTTCGGCTTGAGCACGCATCTGAGCACGCCTCTCTTCTTCTGCAGCTTGTAGCCGGCTCTGCATCTCGGCTTCGCGTCGGCGGCGGCGACGGCCGGCCCGGAGGCCACGCCGACCGCGGCGGCGACGGCGATCGACGCGATCAACCTCAAAGCAGTGCGGACCATTCGCCCCAATCCTCCGTTCGACGTGCCGAGCGGCGCGAACTCTACCGGCGGGCTCCTACGTCGCGAGCCCGCGCGGCTGACCGCGGGTGGCGCGCAGGCGCCACAGGAGCGCGCCGCCGCCGATCCCGCCGATCGCGATCGAGGCGATGCCGAAGGCGACCAGCAGCGGCGAGCCCGAGCCCAGACCCTGTCCGAGCAGCGCGTAGGGGGCGGTTCGCAGCAGCGCGCCGATCGCCATCGCTGCGACGAACGCATGGGTGCGGACAGGCGAGACGCCGGCCGCGTAGTGCAGGGCCGTGGCCGGCACACCCGGCATCAGCCGGGCGCCCAGCACGGCGGAGAAGCCGCGTCGCTCGATCAGCTCGCTGACGGCGGCCAGCCTGGGCCGCCGCGCGACCTGCCGGGTGACCGTCTCGCGCGCGGCGGTCCGCGCCAGCGCGAAGGCGACGAGCCCGCCGAGCACGGCGCCGCTCCAGGCGAGCGCCGTCCCGCCCACCGATCCGAACGCGAGACCGCTGGCGGCGGCCAGGACGGTGCCGGGGAACATCGCCGGCGTCAGCACGCTCCAGGCGACCAGCGCGATCAGCGGCGCGAGCGCCCCCAGCCCGCCGCCGAGCAGCAGGTCGCGCAGGCCGGCCGGCGACTTCGGCAGCAGCAGCGCAGCCGCGGCGAGGAGGATCGCCACGGGTACCGCGAGCATGACAAGACGCCGGAATCCCATCCGTTGATCGTAGTCGCCGCTCTAGCATGGCCTGCATGGGAGATGCGTGGCGCGGCCACGACGTGTCGTGCATCGCGCACGTCCACTCGACCTACTCCGACGGGACGGCGACGGTGCCCGAGCTGCTGGCGGCCGCGCGCGACGCCGGCGCAGACGCGGTCCTGCTGACCGACCACGACACGCTCGCGGCGCGACGCGACGGCTGGGAGGGCTGGCACGACGGCGTGCTGCTCGTGGTCGGCTCCGAGATCAGCCCGCGCGCCGGGCACTATCTCGCGTTCGGTCTCGCCGAGGAGATCCCGCACGCCGGCCGCAGCGCGACCGAGATCGCCGCGGCGGTGCGGGCTGCGGGCGGCTTCGGCTTCGCCGCGCATCCCTTCTCGGAGGGCGGCCGCATGCTCGTGCCGGCGCTGACCCGGCGGATCGTGCTGCCCCACGGCTGGCCGGCGCTGACCGACGCGCAGGGGACCGACGGGATCGAGCTGTGGAGCCTCACGACCGACGCCGCCGAGGGCTGGCGCACGCCGGCCGCGGCCGTGCGCTGGCTGCGCGACCCGGTCGCCGCCACCGACGACGGACCGCCGGCCCACCACCTGCGCGTTTGGGACGCCCTCTCCGCGCGCCGCCGCGTCCCCGCGCTCGGCGGCCTCGACGGGCACCAGCCCGGCGTGCGGATCGACGGGCGCGTCCGCTCGCCGCTGTCGCACCGCGCCACCTTCGGCCTGCTGCGCACGCATCTCGTCTGCGACCGGCCGCTGTCGGGTGACGCGGCCGCCGACGGCGCGACCGTCCTGGCCGCGCTGCGCGCGGGCTCGGCGTGGCTGGCGCGCCCCTGCGTGGCCGATGCCGCCGGCGCGCGACTGTGGGTCGAGTTCGCCGACGGCGCGACGGTGCCGATGGGCGGCGAGGCCCGCGCCGGTCCCGGGCGGCTGCGGGTGCGGCTGCCGCGGGCCGCTGACGTGCGAGTGCTGCGCGACGGCGCGCTCGTGGCGGCGCGCGCCGGTGCGGCGCTCGACCTCGACGTCGCCGACCCCGGCGCCTACCGCGTCGAGGCGCGCATCGGCGGACGCCTCTGGCTGCTGTCCAACCCGGTGCACCTGCGTGCGGGGAGCGCGCGATGAGCGAGCTGCCGCCGGCCGTCGCCTGGCATCGCCTCGTCCCCGCGCGCCTGCGCGGGCCCCGCGCGCTGCGCGCGTATCGGCTGTGGCGACAGGTCTTCCTCGGCGACTGGCATCCGGTCCTGCGCGACCCGCTCGACCTCTTCCGCCTCAGCTTCGTCGTCGGCGCGGTCGTCTTCGCGATCCGCGGCGACTCGCATGCGACGACCCAGCTGGCGCTGACGGCGCTGGCCGTCTTCGTCGCGCGGATGATCGACCTCCCGCGCATCGTCGACTGGGGCTTCTGCGTCGCGATGTTCTTCAACGGCTGGGGCGACGCGCTGCACCTCTTCACCAACGTGGCCTGGTACGACAACATCGTCCACGTGACCCTGCCGGCCTTCTTCGCGCCGATGGTCTACATCGGCCTCTCGCACCTCGACGTCGTGCCCGAGCCGGAGGCGGTGAGACACCGCTTCACCCGCCTGGTCGGGATGGGGTTCGTCACGTTCTGCATCGGCGTCACCGCCGCGACCTTCTACGAGATCTACGAGTGGGTCGCCGTCAGATGGCTCGACCAGAACCTCTTCATCAGCTACGCGGACACGATCGCCGACCTCGCCGACGGCTTCATCGGGTCGGCGACGGGCTCGCTGCTGCTGTGCGGCTGGGCGCTGGGCCGCTTCTCCTCGCGTCGCAGCCCGCGCGATCGCTCCGGTCAGCGGGTCAGCCAGCGGGCGACGTAGAGCGAGCGGCCGGCGGAGCCGGCCACGACCACGCTGCCGCGGATGCCCGGGGCGGCGGCGTTCAGCCCCACGCCCCGCGGGGACGTGATGCGCACGCGCCCGCCGGGCCCGAAGGCCGGGTCCGACGCGCCGGTGCCGGTGATCCGCGCCAGCGTGGAGCCGACGCCGACGGTCAGCCCGCCGCCGGGCGCGGGGAGCGCGCCGCAGGTCGTGTCGCTGGCGCCGCTGGGGCCGGGGACCGAGGAGCGGCCGCCGCTGCCGAACGTCGGGTCGAGCGCGCCGGCGGGCGTCAGCCGGATCGAGAGCACCGCGCCGGCGCTTCCGTTCGAGCCGTTGCCGGAGACGGTGAGGCGACCCTGCGCGTCGCGCAGCAGCGCGCACGGGAACCACTGCTGGAAGCCGCTCGGCGTCTTGGGGAAGGCGATCTCGGTGTGGCCGGAGGTCCCGAACCCGGTCTGCGGCCGGCCGGCCGAGGTGAGGGCGAAGAGGCCCGCGCTGCCGTGCCCG
>DATIOB010000766.1:0-5675 GCA_035473605.1 Conexibacter sp. | reverse complement strand
GCGAGCGCGCCGCGGGCGACGGCGGACCGCCGAGCGACCCGTCCACTTGACACATTCCCATATCGGCGTGTAAGTTCTTCCCATGGCACGCGCGGCGACGACGACCGATGTGTTCAACGCGGTGGCCGAGCCCCGGCGGCGCGAGATCTGCGACGCGCTCGCCGACGGCGAGCGGCCGGTCGGCGAGCTGGTCGAGCAGCTCGGGCTGGCGCAGCCGCAGGTCTCCAAGCACCTGAAGGTGCTGCGCGAGGTCGGGCTGGTCGAGGTCCGCGAGGAGGGGCGGCAGCGCTTCTACCGCCTCAACGGCCACGCGCTCAAGCCGATCCACGACTGGGTCAAGGGCTACGAGCGGTCGTGGAACGAGCGCTTCGATCGCATCGACGACGTGCTGGAGGAACTCAAACAAGCGGAGGTCGAGAGATCATGAGCAGCACCAAGACGGCGACGGTCACCCTGCCGGCCGACGACCAGATCCTGATCGTGCGCGAGTTCGACGCGCCGAAGCACCTCGTCTGGAAGGCGTGGACGACACCCGAGCTGGTCAAGCGCTGGTGGAGCTCGGACATGGGCGAGACGACGCTCGCCGAGATCGACCTGCGCGTCGGCGGCAGATGGCGCTACGTGATGGTCGCCGGCGACATGGAGGTCGGCTTCCACGGCGAGTACCGCGAGATCGTCGAGCACGAGCGGCTCGTCTCGACCGAGGTCTACGAGGGGATGCCCGACGCCCACTCGGTCAACACGGCGACGTTCGAGGAGGCCGACGGCCGCACGACGCTGACGATCCTCGTCCAGCACGCCTCCAAGGAGCACCGCGACGGCCACATCGCCTCCGGCATGGAGGGCGGCATGAACAGAGCGATGGACTACCTCGAGAGAGTCGCGATCAGCCTCGCCTGAAGGGCGGGGCGCGCGGCTCGTCTCAGCTCGGCTTGAAGCCGGCGATCAGCCGCCGCAGGCCCTGCTCGAACAGCTCCTCGTCGCGCGCGGGATCGATCGCCGAGAGGTCGATCACCTCGTCGATCGCCTGGCGCGTCCGCTCGCGCGAGAAGCTCGCCTCGTGCGCTCCCGGCGCGGAGCGGAAGCTGCCGTCGCCGGGCGCACCCAGCTCGTCGTGCGCGATCTGGCGCGTGGCGGCGAAGACGATCGTGCCGAAGGTGAACGTCGCGTAGGTGTGGAAGGCGCTCGCGGCCTCCTCGCCCTCGAGCCCGAGCCGTTCGAGCAGGCTCGCGACGAGCGCCAGCACGTTCGCCATCATGCCCTCGCCGGCGGGCGTCGCGGAGGCGTACGGCGCGATCCGGTAGTGGCGCATGAAGGCGCGGCGGGAGGCGATCCCGGCGGCGATCAGCGTGTCCGCCGGCGGCGCGGTGAAGGGGTCGGGCACCAGCTCCAGCACGTCGCTGGTCGCCTCGGCCCAGACGAGGTCGACGCCGGCCTGGTAGATCGCGGCGCGCGAGGGGAAGTGGTGGTAGATCGCCGACGGCGTCACGTCGAGCGCCGTCGCGAGCTGGCGGATGCTCGGCGCCGTCGCGCCCGCGTCGAACTGCCGCAGCACCTCGCCGGCGATCTCCTCGGGCGACAGGTGGGTGTCGCGGTTGCGCGCGAGACGGGTCATCGGAGCAACGAACCTACCGCTTCGCGACGATTCGCCGCGTGGCTGAGCGGCTGGACGGGCCGCGCTGAGCGGACGCCGGACGGCTCGGGGCGGAGCTTCAGGATCGCGGGGCGGGGCCGATCTTCCGGGGGACCTTCCCACCGGACGAGGGACCCGATGCCGCAGCCGACGGCGCCCGACGAGGCGCGCACCACCGAGACCGCGCCCGCCTTCGACCTGGAGCGGACGATCGTCGAGCACGTCGCCGCCCATGCGGCGGCGACGCCCGACGCGCTGGCGGTCTCGGACGGGCGCACGGCGCTCACCTACCGCGAGCTGGACGCGCGCGCGAACCGGCTCGCGCACGTGCTGCGGGCCCATGGCGCCGACGCCGAGCTGTGCGTCGCGTTCTGCGTCGCGCCGTCGACCGAGATGGTGCTCGCCGCGCTGGCGACGCTGAAGGCCGGCGCCGCCTACATCCCGATCGACCCCGAGTATCCGCAGGAGCGGATCGCGCTGATCGTCGAGGACACCGACCCGGTCGCCGTGCTGGTCGACGAGACGACGCCGCCGGAGGTGCTCGCCGCGAACGCCGATCGCGCGATCCACCTCTCGCTCGACCCCGCCGAGCACGACCACGCCGGCCGCGAGGCCGACAGCCCGCCGGCCGACCCGCCCGGCCCGCGCAGCCTCGCCTACGTCGTCTTCACCTCCGGCTCGACCGGCCGGCCGAAGGGCGTCGAGGTCGAGCACCGCTCGCTCGCGAACCTCGTCCAGGCGCTCGCGTGGCAGTGCGGAGCGACGGCCGCGGACCGCTTCGCGCAGACCGCCTCGCCGTCGTTCGACGCGACCGTGATGGAGATCTGGCACCCGCTCTTCGCCGGCGCCTCGCTGCACATCTCGCCGCGCGTGCTGCGGCGCGACCCGCGCGCGCTCGTCGACTGGATGGCCGAGCAGGAGATCACGATCACGATGGTCGCGACGGCGCTCGTCGCGATGCTGTTCGGGCGCGGCGAGCTGTACCGCCGCCTGCCGAAGATGCGCTGGCTGTCGACCGGCGGCGCCGCGCTGCTGGCGCGCCCGGCGGCCGACACGCCCTATCCGCTCGTGAACATGTACGGGCCGACCGAGACGACCGTGATCGCGACCGAGGGGATCGTCCCCTCCGCCGGCGACGCGCCGCCGACGATCGGCCGCCCGCTGCGCGGCGTGCTGATCCACATCCTCGACGCGCAGCTGAGACCGGCCGCGCCCGGCGCGATCGGTGAGATCTGGATCGGCGGCGTGCAGGTCGCGCGCGGCTACCGCCACCGGCCCGACCTGACCGCCGAGCGCTTCCTGCCCGATCCCTACGGCGACGGCCCCGACGCGCGCATGTACCGCAGCGGCGACCTCGGCCGCGTCCGCTCCGACGGCGAGATCGAGTTCCACGGCCGCGCCGACGACCAGATCGAGATCCGCGGCTACCGGATCGAGCCGCAGGAGGTCGAGGCGGCGCTGACCTCGCATCCCGCGATCGTCGACGCGATCGCGATCGCCGTCTCGCACGGCCGCCGCGGCGAGCAGCTCGCGGCCTACTTCACCGCGACCGACCCGGCGCCCTCCGCCGCCGAGGTGCGCGCGCACGCGCGCTCGATCCTGCCGGAGTACATGCTGCCGACGACCTTCACGCGCGTCGAGCGGTTCGAGCTGACGCCGAACGGCAAGTTCGACCGCAAGGCGCTGCCGGCGCAGCCGCTGCGCCGCGCCGACCTCGACGGCGCCTACGTCGCGCCGCGCACCGCGCGCGAGGAGCGCTTCGCCGAGGTCTTCGCACAGGTGCTGGAGCTGGACGAGGTCGGGATCGACGACGACTTCTTCGCGCTCGGCGGCGACTCGCTCGACGCGGTCGAGTGCGTCGTCGGGCTGTCGGAGCGGCTCGGCCGCGAGCTGGCGGTGCAGGAGCTGTACGCAGCGCCGACCGTGGCGCGGCTGCTGGCCGCCGTCGACGGCGACGGCGCGGCGGTCGCGATCGACTGGGCGGCCGAGATCGAGCCGCGGCTGGAGGGCGTCGTGCCGGTCGGGCGGGCGCCGCGCGGCGCCGGCACCGGGCGCACGATCCTGCTGACCGGCGCCAGCGGCTTCATCGGCCCGCATCTGCTGGCCGAGCTGGCGACGGCGACGCGGGCGGAGAACGGCCGCGTGATCGCGCTCGTGCGGGCACCGTCGGTGACGGCCGGGGCGGAGCGGCTCCAACGCGCGCTGGAGGCCGAGCGGCGTGATCTGTCGGCCGACTGGGCACGCGTCATCGTGCTGCCCGGCGACCTCGCGCTGCCGCGCTTCGGCCTGAGCGAGGCGGCGTTCGAGCAGCTCGCCTCCGAGCTGGACGCGATCGTCCACAGCGGCGCGATGGTTCACCACCTCTACGACTACGGCCGCCTGCGCGCGCCGAACGTCGAGGGGACGCGCACCGCGCTGCGGCTGGCGCGGCTGGCAGGCGGGATCCCGCTGCGCTACGTCTCCTCGATCTCGACCGCGCTGGTGCTCGACGGCGGCCGCCTGTTCGAGCGCGCCGACGTCGCGACGGCGCCGCCGGAGGGCGGCGGCTACGCCGAGACGAAGTGGGTCGCCGAGCGGATGGCGCTCGCGGCCGCGCGCGACGGCCTGCCCGTCGACGTCGTGCGGCTGCCGCGCGCGATGGGCGCCGAGCACTCCGGCGCGACCTCGACCCACGACGCCGCCGTGCGCCTGATCCGCGGCTGCGTCGAGCTGGGCGCCTATCCACTGTGGGGCGGCTGGGAGCCGTGGGCGCCGGTCGACGACCTCGCCGCCGCGATCGCGTACGCGCCGTTCGCCGGCGCGCCCGCCTCGACGGTTGACGCCGCGCCCGGGGGCGCCGCCCCCGCGCCGACCTACCCGCCGGCGACCGTCGCCGGCTTCGAGCCGATCCTGCGCGCCGTCGCCGCCCACGGCTACCCGCTCGAGCCGCTGCCGCTCGCCGTCTGGCAGCAGCGCCTGCGCGCGGCGGGATCGACGAACGCGGCGGCCGCGGTCTTCGCCGAGTTCGGCCTCGACAGGGACGGCTGGGAGGCGCTCTACGGCGCTGCGCAGCCCGGCGCCGACTGGGGCCTGGAGCCGCGCCTGCCCGGCCCCGAGCTGCCGCCGCTCGACGCCGCCTGGGTCGCGCGCACGCTCGACTACCTCGTCAGCGTCGGCTATCTGCCGGAGCCCTCCCCCATGACGTGAAGTTGGGGGGTGACCCCTCATGCGAGTGCGTGCGGCGCGCGAGAGGCTGCCTCCCATGCTCCTCTCACGCCCCCTCTCACCCGTGCGGCGCCGGCCGTCGCGCGCCGTCGCGCTGCCGGCGTGCCTGCTGGCGGTCGCGCTCGCCGCAGCCCCCGCTCAGGCCGAGCTGACGCTCGGCACGCCGGACACGCGCACGACGCTCGACAACCCCGAGGCCGTCGTGCTCGCCGACGTCGACCGCGACGGCTTCGACGACGCCGTCGTCGGCAACCGCGACGACCAGGCGATCCAGCTCTTCCGCGGCAGCGCGACCGGCTTCCTGCCGCCGACCGTGCACGAGACCGGCCACAACCTGCCGGTCGCCGTCGCCGTCGCCGACATGAACGGCGACGGCAAGCTCGACCTGCTGAGCGCCTCGGCGGTCGGCAGCGACAACGGCAGAGTGTCGGTCCTGCTCGGCGACGGCGCCGGCGGCTTCGCGGCGGCGGCCGGCTCACCGTTCGCGCTCACGACCGACGGCCCGAACTCGGGCGGTGCGCTGCAGGTCGCCGACATCACCGGCGACGGCCGCCTCGACGTGATCGCCGGGGCCGACGACAAGCTCGTCGTGCTGCCGGGCGACGGCAGCGGCAGACTGCTCGCCGCCGACGTTCGCACGCTCTCCTTCTCGACGGCCGGGTCGGTCGCCGTCGGCGACTTCATCGGCGACGCCGGCGTCGACGTGATCACCGGCTCCGGCCAGCCGCAGACGATCAGCGAGCTGTACCGCAACAGAGGCGGGAGACTGGAGTTCGACTCGGTCGTGACCGACACCGGCAACACCGTGATCGCCGGCGATCTCGACGGCGCCGGGCGG
>DATIOB010000765.1:0-8651 GCA_035473605.1 Conexibacter sp. | reverse complement strand
GCACCGACGACGGTGATCGGGACGAACAGCACGAAGCGCAGCAGGATCAGGTACGACAGCACGGCGCTTCTGGAGGCGTTGGTGACCGCGTTGACGGCGAAGATCACGGCCGCGTCGTAGGTGCCGATGTAGCCGGGCGCGGCCGGGATCAGCGAAGCGGCGTTCGTGAAGGCGACGACGGCGAGGCCGTCCTGCAGGCCCAGCTCGATGCCGACGGCGTGACCGACGGCGATGTAGACGCTCGCCTCGACGCACCAGATCGCGAGCGAGACGACCAGCAGCGTGATCCCGTGGCTGCTGAGCAGCTGCTTGGTCGGCTGCGCCATCGGCTTCAGCGCCTCGAGCACGAACAGCAGCCGCTCGCGGTACTTCAGCAGCGCGACGGCGGCGAGGACCAGCAGCAGCACCAGCACGGCGGCGCCGATCAGCATCACGGTCGGGCTCGGCGCCGGCAGCTCGCTCAGCAGGCCGGTCGCGAGGACGACGAGGATGATCCCGAGCGCGACCGCGTCGAGCACGCGCTCGGCGAGGATCGTGCCGAGGATCGTGCGCTTCGTCGAGCCCTCGGTTCTGGAGCCGAGCAGGAAGGTCCGCAGCAGCTCGCCGCCGCGCGCCGGCAGCACGTTGTTGCCCATGTAGCCGATCGGCGTCAGCGCGTAGACGTCGGCGCGCTTGGCGCGCACGCCGGCGCGGCGCAGGATCCGCTCCCAGCGCTCGGCGCGCATCAGCGTCGCGACGGCGTAGAGGCCGAGCGAGCCGACCAGCGCGGCGATCCCGCCGGCGTCGGAGGGCAGTCTCGGCGCCTCCTGCTTGCTCGCCCACCAGATCACGCAGACGATCGGGACCAGCCAGACGACGCCGATGAGGATGCGCTTCTGCGTCTGCGACATCAGTATCTGGTGCCCCGCTCGTCGAGGCAGTCCTCGACCTTGCCGAGCATCGCGTCGTCGAGGTCGCCGCCGGTCAGCAGCGCCGGGCCGATCGCCTGGGCGCCGGCGGCGTCCTCTTCGTTGCGCAGCTGACGGCTGAGCGCGTCCTGGAGCGTCGCGGTGAAGGTCACGTAGGCGCCGGTGGTGCTCGGAAGGATGTTGATGCGCTCGCGGTAGCGCGGGTCCTTCTCGGCCTCGACGCCCTTGCCGGCGAAGCAGCCGAGCGGTTCGTCACGCGGGTCGAAGGCGGTCGCCTGCCTCGTCCCGGCACCGGTCTTGGGGGCCTCGTTGCCGCCGCCCACGCTGGTGCCTCCCTCGCCGCAGGCGGCGAGGGCGAAGGCGAGGATCAGCGCAGCGACGAGCGCAGGGGCCTGGTACGCACGGCGAGGCATCGGCCGAACAGGCTAGAGGATCGGGAGGCGCGGGCACCGCACGCCCGCGTGCGGATGCCCGGTGCGCTGACCGTGCTCGGCACCTCAGCGCGGCGTCGCGCGCGGCGTCACGCGCGGCGGCGCCCGCGGCCGCAGGCCGCCGTGCAGAGGCGCGCTGCGCCGACCTCTAGACTCCGGCGCCCCATGCTCGCGGTCCCCTTCGCGCTCGCGGGTCCGGCGCCCGAGGCCGGTGCCGTCGTCGCCGTCCTGCTCGTCGCGTGCGCGCTCGTCGCTCGCGGCGACCGCATGCGCGCGTTCGCGATGAGCGGCGCCCTGCTGCTGGCGCCGGTGCTGCTCGTCACCGACATCTGGGACTCGCCGCAGATGGAGGTCGTGCGCGACCACTCCGGCGCCGCGCTGGCGGCCGCCGCGGTCGGGCTCGTCGCGCTCTCGCTGCTGGCGGCGCTGATGAAGCGCCAGCCGCTGCTGCTGCCGGTCCTCGTGGTCGCCGCGCTGCCGTTCCGGATCCCGATCGAGGTCGGCGGCTCGACCTCCAACCTGCTCGTGCCGCTCTACCTCGTCGTCGCCGCCGGGGCGCTCGCCTTCATCGTCCCCGCGCTGCGCGCCGATCCCGAGGCGCCGCCTCCGCCGCGCGCCTGGCAGCCGGGCTGGCTGGAGCGGCTGCTGGCGCTGTTCGTCGTGCTCTACGGCCTGCAGGCGACCTACTCGGCCGACTTCGAGAAGGCGCTCCAGCAGATCGCCTTCTTCTACGTGCCGTTCGCGCTGCTGTTCGTGCTGCTGGCGCAGATCGAGTGGACGCCGCGGCTGCTGCGCTGGTGCTTCGGCGTGCTCGTCGGGCTGGCGCTCGTCTTCTCCGGGATCGGCTACGTCGAGTACCTGACGAGACACATCTTCCTCAACCCGAAGCTGATCGCCTCCAACGAGCTGCACACCTACTTCCGCACCAACTCGGTCTTCTTCGACCCGAACATCTACGGCCGCTTCCTCGTCGTCGCGATGCTGGCGGTCGCCGCGACGCTGCTGCACACGCGCCGCAGAGAGCTGCTGGTCGGCGGCTCGGTCGTGCTGGCGGCGCTGTGGGCCGGCCTCGTGCTGACGCTGTCGCAGTCGAGCTTCGTCGCGCTGCTGGTCGGCCTCGCGACGCTCGCGGTGCTGCAGTGGGGCGTGCGCCGCACGCTGCTGCCGTCGCTGGCGGTCGTGCTGGTCGCAGGGGCGGCCGTGCTGATCACGCCGAGCACGTTCGGGATCGATCTGAACAACCTCGACGCCTCCACCAGCGGCCGCTCGGGCCTCGTCACCAGCGGCGGCAGCCTCTTCACCGACCGCCCGCTGCAGGGCTTCGGCTCCGGCGCCTTCGAGGCCGAGTACCGCGACCGCAACGGGCGCGAGGGCGGCGACGCGGCCGCGACCTCGCACACGATCCCGATCACGGTCGCCTCCGAGCAGGGCGTGATCGGCCTGATCGCCTACCTGGCGCTGCTGGCGGCGGCCTTCGTACGGTTGCTGCGGGGCGCGGCCGGAACGCCGGCGCGCGCCTTCGTCGGCGCCGCCTTCCTCGCGCTGATCGTGCACACGCTGATCTACGCCGCCTTCCTCGAGGACCCGCTGACGTGGGCGCTGCTGGGGATCGGCACCGCGCTCGCGGCGCAGGTCGTGCGCGAGCCGAGAAGACGGCGCGCTGGCGCGGGCGCCGCTCAGGAGCTGAGCGACGGCAGCGCGCTGCCGAGCCCGGGCGCGGCCGGCGGCAGACGCTTCACGACCGACAGCTCCCTGCCGGCGACGTAGCCGCCGCCGTCGTCGGCGCGCTCGACGCCGGGCTCTTCGCTCGGCTCCTCGCCGGGCAGCGGGAGGCCGGCGCCGGCGGCGCACGGTCTCAGCCCCTCGTCGAGCAGCGCGCGCGGCCGTTCGGCGCAGAGCGCGTGGGCATGCGCGGGATCGAGCCCGAAGCCGCAGGCGACGCGGACGGCCTGCGTCAGCGACGGCGGGCGGCGCGGCCCGTGCGCGTCGGAGGCGAGCAGGCCGGCGTAGCCGGCGGCGAGCATGCGGACGGCGTTGCGGCGGGCTCTTATGCCGTGCAGGCCGAGCACCGAGGAGGAGCTGACCTGCGCCAGCGAGCCGAGCCGCAGCTCGCGCTCGAGCCCGGCCATGTCGCGCTCGAACAGCGGGTGGCAGCGCTCGGGGTGCGCGAGCACGATCCCGTAGCCGGCGGCGCGCAGCGTGTCGGCCGCTCTGTGCAGCGTCCCGACGGCGCCGTCGAGCGGCGCCTCCAGCAGGATCCAGCGGGCGCCGGCGGGGCCGTGCGCGATCGTCTCCAGCTCCGCGGCGGAGAGGCGCGCGGCACCGCGCGCGCCCAGCTCTCCCCCGCCTTCGACGACGAGCGGGATCCCGGCCGCCCGCAGCGCCGCGTTGACCTCGGCGACGCGCGCGGGGATCTCGGCGACGTCGAGCGAGGCGACGTGCGGCGTCGCCGTCGCGGTGTCGATCCCGTCGGCGACCTCGAGCCCGGCCAGCTCCAGCGTCGCGTCGAGGTCCGGGGGACCGTCGTCGACGCCGGGGAGCAGGTGGACGTGAAGATCGACAAAACCTCTTTGCACACCCATATGAACGGCAGAACGGCGCAGAGGTTTCGTATGAATCGGGAAGATATGACGCAATGGAGCGCTTCCTCGTCACCTGGTTGTGCAACACGGCCGCCCTCTGGGCCGCGACCGAGCTGCTCTCCGGGGTCCGCTCCGGCGGCGATTTCTGGGTCACGCTGATCGTCGCCGGACTCGTCTTCAGCATCGTCAACATGTTCGTGAAGCCCGTCGTGACGGTGCTTTCGATACCGCTCGTGATCCTCACGCTGGGGATCGCGCTGTTCTTCGTGAACCTGCTGATGCTGTTCCTGACCAGCTGGCTGGTCGGCAACTTCGAGATCGACGGCTTCTGGACGGGTGTCGCGGCGACGTTGATCGTGTGGGCCGTCAACGGCCTGCTCGACGCGGTCTTCGACCGCGATGAGCACGACTGACGGCGCTACGGTGAGCCGGTGAGCGCAGAGAGCCAGCCGGTCAGCGCGACGGCCAAGCGCTGGACGCTGGTCGCCTGCATCGTCGGCTCCGCGACCGTCTTCCTCGACGGCACCGTCGTCAACGTCGCGCTGCCGGCGATCGCGGAGGGGCTCGACAGCGGCCTCTCGGCGCAGACGTGGATCGTCGAGGCCTACCTGCTGACGCTCGGCTCGCTGATCCTGCTCGGCGGCTCGCTCGGCGACCTGCTCGGGCGGCGGCGCGTCTTCTCGATCGGCGTCGCCGCCTTCGGCGCCTGCTCGCTGCTGTGCGCGCTCGCCCCCACGACCGACCTGCTGATCGTCGCCCGCGCTTTGCAGGGGGTCGCCGGCGCGCTGCTGGTCCCGAGCACGCTCGCGCTGATCGTCGACACCTTCCCGGAGTCCGAGCGCGGCGCCGCGATCGGCAGCTGGACGGCGTGGACCGGAACCGCGACCGTGATCGGCCCGCTCGGTGGCGGCCTGCTGCTGGAGGTCGTCTCGTGGCGCTGGATCTTCGCGATCAACGTCATACCGGTGCTGCTGACGCTGTGGCTGCTGAGACACGCGCCGGAAGGGCACCGCGAGCGCGGCACACCGATCGACTGGATTGGCGCCGCGCTCTGCGCGCTCGGCCTCGCCGGCCCCGTCTTCGCGCTGACCGAGCAGCCGTCGCACGGCTGGGGCGACCCGCGCGTCGCGATCCCGCTGCTGGCCGGCGTCGCGCTGCTGACCGCGTTCCTGTGGTGGGAGGGGCGCGTGCGCGCGCCGATGCTGCCGCTGTCGATGTTCCGCAACCGCAACTTCTCCGTCGGCAACCTCGCCACCTTCGCGCTCTACGGCGGCCTCAACGTCGCCTCGCTCTTCCTCGTGCTCTACCTCCAGCAGGTCGCCGGCTGGTCGCCGGTCGCCGCCGGCGCCGCGATGCTGCCGACGACGGCGATGATGTTCCTGCTCTCCAAGCGCTTCGGCGCGCTCGCCGACACCTACGGCCCGCGCCGCTTCATGGGCTTCGGGCCGCTGGTCGCCGGCGCCGGGCTGCTGCTCCTGCTGCGCGTCGGGACCGACCCCGACTACCTCACCGAGGTGCTGCCGGCGGTGCTGATCTTCGGCCTCGGGCTGTCGATGACGGTCGCGCCGCTGACGGCGACCGTGCTCGGCGCGGCCGGCGTCGAGCACGCCGGCGTCGCCTCCGGCGTCAACAACGCGGTCGCGCGCGTCGCCGGCCTCGTCGCGATCGCCGTCGCGGGCGCCGCCGTCGCGGGGGCCGCGAGCGACAAGCTCGACGCCGAGCTGGCCGCGACGCGGCTGACGCCGGCCGCCCAGGTGGCGGTCGACAGAGCGCGCGCGCTGCGGTTGACCGACCGCGCGCCCGGCACACCGGCGAGCGAGCGGCCGGTCGTCGAGCAGGCGCTCGCCGACGCCTCGCAGGAGGGCTTCCGCGTCGCCGTCGGGATCGCCGGCGGCCTCGCGCTGCTGGGCGGGTTCGTCGCGCTCGCCGGGATCCGCGACCCGCGCCGCGAGATCCCCTGCGCGGACTGCCCCGGCGGCGCCCTCGTCGGCGCCCCGCTCGACGCGCGGCCGCCGGAGCCGGTCGGCGCGAGCGCGGTTTAACGACCGAGACCCCGCTTGCTGGAGCGGGGCCTCGGGTGCTGCGTGCGAGGGGGCTGTGGTGGTGGAGGAGTGGTCCGGAGGGATCGGTCGAGAGGGGTTCCGGACTGCGGGTCGTTCGTGGTGGTGGTCTGAAGCTGGTTACGCGGCCTCGCGCAGGGCGGCGAGGGTGCCCTCGCGAGAGAGGCGGCGCAGGGCCTGCTCCTCGATCTCACGAGCGCGGGAGGAGCTGACGCCGAGGCGTCTGCCGATCTGCGTCAGCGTCTGCGGCGGCTCGCCCGCGGTGCCGAAGCGAAGGTGGATGACGGTCTTCTCGTTGTCGGGCAGTCCGTCGATCGCGCGCTGCACCGTCTCGTGACGGAGCGTGTCCGCGACCTCTTCGTCGGGCTCGGGCGTGTCGGTCTTGATCAGTGCGCCGAGGGCGGTGTCGCCGTCCTCGCCGACCGGCGCGTCGAGGCTGGTCGGCTCGCGGTCGGCTCTGCCGGCCTCGATCACCTGATCGAGCGGCAGTCTGGCTGCCTCCGCGATCTCCTCGTCGGTCGCGTCACGGCCGAATCTGGCCGTCAGCTCACGGCGGATGCGAGCGACCTTGCGGGCGCGCTGCCCGACGTGGACGGGGAGACGTATCGTGCGCCCGGTGTTCTCGAGGCCGCGCTGGATCGACTGACGGATCCAGAGCGTCGCGTAGGTGGAGAAGCGGAAGCCCTTGCGCCAGTCGAACTTCTCGACTGCGCGGATGAGCCCGAGCGTCCCCTCCTGCACGAGGTCGCCCATGCCGAGACCCTGCCCCTGATAGTGGCGGGCGATCGACATCACGAGTCGCAGATTGGAGTTGACCATCCGCTCCTTCGCCGAGAGGTCGCCGCGCTCGATCCGTCTGGCGAGCTCGATCTCCTCGGCCGGCGTCAGCAGCGGCCAGTTGCGTGCTTCGCGCATCAGCAGCTGGAGCGGGTCGAACGTGGTGTCTGTGGTGGTTTCGATGGCGGTTCCGGACGTCTTCATGTCAACCTTCGTCTTCGTCTTGGATCCCTTTCCAATACCTACTGTTACGCTAGGTATTGTACGTCGGGATCATTGCTTCGTCAACCACTTTGGGCGGGGCTGGGCGATTGTGTGCGGTTTCTCACAGAACCGGCGCGTTGCCACACCTAATGCGCTGCCCCGGTGACGCGTAGCCAAACGCGGAAGCGGGCAGGCCTTTCCTCAGAAGGATCCACATGGACCTAAGGAGGAACGAAATGGGCGACGGATCGATCGACCAGACGAAGGGCAACGTGAAGAAGGCCGCCGGCGAGCTGACCGACGACGACAGCCTCAAGAACGAGGGGCGCGTCGACAAGGCGACCGGCGACATCAAGGAGAAGGTCGGCGAGGCCGCCGACAAGCTCAAGAACGTGCTGCGCAGAGACTGACGAAGAGCGCGGCAGCGACAACTCGTTAACACGTCGATAACAGGAGCCGGGCTCTCAACGCCCACAATCGGTGCCATGTCATCGACCGCAGGCCCCGCAGCGACGCCGAGCGAACTGCCGGCGTTCGCACGCGATTCAGACACGATCGCGAACGCGTGGGCGTTGGCGCTCGAGACCTACCGGGCCAACGGCGGCGGCAACGTCGCCGCCGACGTCGAGCACGCGGCGATCACCGCCCGGCTCCTGCACGACTCCGGCGAGGACGACGCGACGATCGCGACCGCCGTCCTCCACGACGTGATCGAGGACACCGGCGTCGACCGCTCCGTGATCGCGGAGAAGATGGGTGAGGAGATCGCCCGCCGCGTCGACGCGCTGACCGAGAGACCGGAGCTGGAGGCCTACGGCGAGCGCAAGGCCGAGCTGCGCCGGCGCGGGATCGAGGCCGGCCGCGAGGTCGCGACCGTGATGGCGGCCGACAAGCTGGCGCGCGCGACCCGCGCCGCCGGCGGCCGGCTGCGGCCGGAGAAGCTCAAGCACTACCAGGCGACGCTCGCGCAGCTGCGCGACGCCTACCCCGACCTGCCGCTGCTGTCGGCGCTCGGCGACGCCGTCGAACGGCTCAAGCCGGCCGACGTCACCAAGCGCGTCGAGACCGCCGACCCGGCCCACTTCATCAACCGCGAGATCTCGTGGCTGGACTTCAACGAGCGCGTCCTGCAGCTCGGCGAGGACCCGCTCAAGCCGCTGCTGGAGCGCGTCAAGTTCAGCGCGATCTACAGCTCCAACCTCGACGAGTGGTTCATGGTCCGCGTCGCGGGCGTGCACGAGAAGGTCGACGCCGGGATCGAGGCGACCAGCGCCGACGGGATGCCGCCGCCGGAGCTGCTGAGCGCGATCGGCGCGCGCGTGCGCGAGCTGGCGGTGCGCCAGTCGGCGCTCTACCAGGAGACGCTGCTGCCGGCGCTCGCCGAGCACGGCATCCGCATCGTCGACTGGGATCAGCTCGACGACGCCGAGCGCCAGGAGGTCGACGCGCGCTTCGAGCGCGAGGTCTTCCCCGCCCTGACGCCGCTCGCCGTCGGCCCCGCCCAGCCTTTCCCGTACATCTCCAACCTGTCGCTCTCGCTCGCCGTCCTGGTGCGCGACCCCGACAGCGACCAGACCCGCTTCGCGCGCGTGAAGGTGCCGAAGGAGGGGCTGCCGCGGTTCGTCCAGATCGGCGAGGGCGCGCGCACGCTGGTGCCGATGGAGACGGTCATCGCCGCCCACCTCGATC
>DATIOB010000764.1:0-2233 GCA_035473605.1 Conexibacter sp. | reverse complement strand
GCCGAAGCGCTCGCCGGCCTGCTGGCCGTCGATGCGGCTGCCCTGCGCCGGCGTCAGCTCGGCGAGCGCGAGCGTGCGGGTCGTGTCGGCGGCGTTGGCCGGCACGAGCGCGGTGGCGCTGCCGGGCGGCAGTCTGCCCGGCTCCGCGACGCCGTGGACGAGCCAGGCCGCGCCGCCCGCGCCGCTGCCGTAGGCGCCGACGACGAGGTCGTCGTGGCCGTCGCCGTCGACGTCACCGACGCCGTCGAGCGAGTAGCCGGTCGAGCTGCCCGGGAGGCCGAGGATGCGGTAGCCGCGCGTGCCGAGCGCGGCGCCGTCGAGCAGCTCCGGGTTGGCGCCGCTCGCGCCGTAGACGACGTAGGCGGCGTCGCTGTTGGCCGCCGAGGTGCTGTCGGCGCCGACCGCGAGATCGGCCAGCCCGTCGCCGTTGACGTCGCCGGCGAAGCCGACGTCGATGCCGAAGCGGTGACCGGCGAAGGCGCCGCCGATCGCCGTCAGCCACGCGCCTCTGTCGGCCAGGTCGACGCGACCGCGCGCTCTGCCGCTGATCACGAAGGCGGCGCCGGAGGCGGTCGAGCGGCCGAACGCGACGGCGGTGTAGGTGCCGATCGCGATGTCGGGCGTGCCGTCGCCGTCGAAGTCGCCGATCCCCTCCAGCCCGATCATCTGGCCGAACGGCGTCGCGCTCGAACCGGGCGAGGCGCCGTGGATCTGCGCCAGCGTCGCGCCCGCGGCGGCGACGTTGACCGTCGTCGCCGCGCTCTGGCCGCGCACGACCCAGACGATGCCGTTGTTGGTGCGGGCCGGGGTCGCGTCGGTCGTGTCGCCGGTGTTGGCCATCACGGCGAGGTCGCCGAAACCGTCGCCGTCGACGTCGCCGAGGCCGGCGATCGCGAAGCCGAGGTGGTCGTACTCGGCCGCGTCGAGCGCCTCGACGCGGAAGCCGCGCTCGCCGAGGTGGCCGAGGTCGAGCGGGCTCTGCTGCGGCAGGTCTCTGGCGCCGAAGAGGACGTAGGCGACGCCGCGCGCGCCGTCGGGATGGTCGCCGTACTCGTACGCCCACGCGCCGATGCCGAGGTCGTCGATCCCGTCCCCGTTGACGTCGGGGAGGCAGGCGATGCCGGTGCCGGTCTGGCTGCTCGGCTGCTCGCCCTCGATCAGCAGGACGCGCCCGTCGCCGTGCGCGGCGAGGTCGGAGGAGCCGATCTGCGGTCCGCCGAAGCGGACGTAGGCGCCGCCCTCCCACGAGCGCGCGACCGGCGTGCGGCTCCACAGCGGAGCGCCGGCGATCACGTCGTCGTAGCCGTCGCCGTCGACATCGCAGACGCCGGATGCGACGTTGGAGGCGCTGTCCTCGCCGTCGCCGGTGAGTCGCAGCAGCGGCTGCTCGGCGAGGTCGAAGAGGCCGAGCGGGTCGCTGTCGACGCCGAGACCGGCGCCACGACCGCTGAGGCGCGCGACGACCGTCCCGTTGCTGCCGGCGAGGTCGGTGGCGATCCGCAGCGAGGCCGTCCGCCAGCCGCTGCGGTCGGGCGCGAAGGCGACCGCGACGGTGCAGCTCGCGCCGGCGGCGACGGTCGTCTGCGAGCAGGCGTCGGCGGTGATCTCGAAGACGTCGGCGTCGAGCCCGGCGAGCGTCGCGGCGCCGACCGCGAGCGGTCCGTTGCCGGTGTTGGCGAGCGTGAAGGTCTGCGCTGCGGAGGCGGCGCCGGGGTCGAGCAGGCCGAGGTCGGCGCGCGCCGGGGCGAGCGCGGTCGCCGGCTGCGTGCCGCTGCCCTCCAGCGTGATCAGCGTCGGCCCGAAGCCGGCGATCGCGAGGTTGGCCGCCATCGCGCCCGGCGCCGTCGGCGCGAACGCGATCGTGATCGAGCAGCTCGCGTCCGCGGCGAGCGCGGCGCTGGAGCAGCTGTCGGCGACCTTCGCGAACTGCGACGCGCCGGTGCCTCTGAGCGTGACCGCGCCGAGCGGGAAGGCGGCGCTGTCGCGGTTGGTGAGCGTGACGGTGCGCTCGCTCGCCGGCGCGCCCACGCCGACGGCGACGGCGCCGTGCGAGAGCGTGCTGGCCGAGGCCTCCAGGTTGCGGCCGCTGCCGCTCAGCGCCGCGCTGGTGAGCGGCGAGCCCGTCGTCGCGTCGGTCGCGATCTCGAGCGTCGTCGTGCGCGCACCGGTCGCCGACGGGGAGAAGGCGACCGCGACGGTGCAGGTCGCGTTGGGCGGCAGCGGGTCGCCGGCG
>DATIOB010000763.1:0-2550 GCA_035473605.1 Conexibacter sp. | reverse complement strand
CCGGCGGCTTCGAGCTGATGCTGGCCGCCGACCTCGTCGTCGCGGCCCGCTCGGCGCGGGTCGGTGACGGCCACGCGCGGCACGGGATCGTCCCCGGCTGGGGCTCCAGCGCACGGCTGCCGCGGATCGTCGGCGCGCGCGCCGCGAGCGAGCTGCTGCTGACCGGCGGCGACCTCTCCGCCGACGAGGCGCTCGCGCTCGGTCTCGTCAACGCGGTCGCCGACGACGACGCGCTCGTCGCGACGGTCGACGCGCTCGTCGCGCGCCTGACCGTGCCCGACGCCGCCACCACCGCCCGCATCATCACCCTCACGCGCGCGACCCGCGACGCCGACGGCACGCTCGCCGCCGACCTCGCGCGGGAGTGGTCGACGCTCGCCGAGCACGTCACCGCACCCGAGTTCGCGACGACCGTCGAACGCTTCCTCGGCCGCTGAGACAGGGGATGACCGCGGTTCTGTGCATCCATGCAATGCACAGAACCGCAGTCATGCGGGTGAGGCTCAGGCGGGGACGGGCTCCGCGACGCCCGCCAGCCGCATCCGCCCGAGCGTGCGGCGGTGCCAGCGGGCGCTGCCGAGCCAGGCGTCGGAGCCGAGCGCGCGGCGGCTGAAGAGGTGCGGGTCGGCCTCCAGCGTGATGCCCATGCCGCCGTGCACCTGCGTGCAGCGCTCGGCCGCGAACAGCGCCGCCTGGCCGGCGCGCGCCTTCGCGCCGTGGACCGCGGACGCCGCCCGCGGATCGCCCTGCTCGACGGCCCACGCCGCGAACAGCGTCAGGTCCCACGCCGCCTTCACGCCGACGAAGGCGTCGACGAGCTGGAAGGCGACCGCCTGGAAGGAGCCGATCGGCTTGCCGAACTGCTTGCGCTCGCGCGCGTAGTCGGCGCCGAGCCGCACGGCGCCGAGGCCGGCGCCGCAGAGGTCGGCCGCGGCGACGACGGTCGCGCGCAGCAGGCCGTCGCCGAGCGGCCCGGACGCGAGCACGTCGAGCCCGTCGAGCTGCACGTCCCAGACCGGGCGGGTCGGGTCGAGCGAGGTCCGCGCCGTCAGCGCGGCGGAGTCCGCACCGGCCGCGGCAGGCGCATCGGCGCCGCCCGCACGGGGTGCGTCATCGGCCCGCACCAGCGCCACCTCCTCCCCAGCCACGACCACCAGCGCGTCCGCGCCTCTCGCATGCGGCACGAGCGTCTTGGAGCCACTCAACGAACTGTCCGGCTCCAACGCAGCCACCCACCCGGAAGGCCCATCGGCGGCCGGCTCGTCCGCGGCGATCGTCCAGCGGGCGCGGCCCTCGGCCGCCTCGCCGACGTCGACCCCGGCCGCGGCGGCGAGCTGAATCGCGGCCGCCTGCGCCGGCAGCCGCGACGGCGCCAGCGTGCGGCCGAGCGCCTCGACCGCGATCGCGAGGTCGACGAGGCTGGAGCCGAAGCCGCCGGCCGCCTCGGGCAGGCCGAGCTGGCCGTAGTCGGTCAGCAGCGCGGCGTCGTAGGCCGGCTCGCGGAAGCCGTGTTCGAGGCAGTGGCGGGCGTCGAGCAGGCCGCCGGCCGACATCTCGGCGATCGTGCGGTCGATCTCGACCTGCTCGGGGGTGAAGGTTGCGCGCATCTCAGGTGCTCCAGGTCGAAGGGTCAGCGCGAGCGCGGGAGCGCGAGCACGCGCTCGGCGAGGATCGACTTCTGCACCTCGTCGGTGCCGCCCTCGATCGTGTGGCCGCGCGAGCGCAGGTAGTGGTGCAGCAGCGAGATCGCCTGCGGCTCGTCGACCAGCGGCGCAGCCGGGCCCATCAGCTCGAGCCCGAGGCGGGTCGCGTCCTGCACCGTTCTCGCCCACAGCAGCTTGCCGACCGAGGTCTCAGGGCCGGGGCTCGCCTCCGACATCGCGCGCAGCGAGCCGATCCGCAGCGCCTCGGCGTCGGCGTCGAGCGCGCCGACCGCGTCGGCGACGCCGGGGTCGTCGAGCAGGCCGCGGGTCCGCGCCGCCTCGACGACCGCGTCGACCGCCTGCCGCGCCCACACGCACAGCGACAGCGCCAGCCCGCCGCGCTCGTAGGCGAGCGTCGTGAGCGTCACCTTCCAGCCGTCGTTGACCTCGCCCAGCACGTCGTCATCGGCGACGAAGACGTCGTCGAGGTACATCTGGTTGAACTCGGCGTCGCCGTTGGTCATCACCAGCGGCCGCACGTCGATCTGCTCCATGTCGGCGAGGAAGTAGGTGATGCCCTTGTGCTTGGGCGCCTCGCGGTCGGTGCGCGCGAGCAGCATGCACTTCGTCGCGTTGTGGGCGTTGGAGGTCCAGACCTTCTCGCCGCTGATCAGCCAGCCGCCGTCGGTCTTCTTCGCCATCGTCCGCAGCGCGGCGAGGTCGGAGCCGGCGTCGGGCTCGGAGAAGCCCTGGCACCAGTACTCCTCGCTGCGCAGGATCCGGCCGAGGTAGCGCTCCTTCTGCGCCGGCGTGCCGTGGGCCATGATCGTCGGCCCGGCGAGCAGCAGCGCGACGCCGTTCTGCGCGTACGGGGTGCGGCGCTTGGCGCACTCCTCGTTGAAGATCG
>DATIOB010000762.1:0-11931 GCA_035473605.1 Conexibacter sp. | reverse complement strand
GCCGCGTTTCACGTCGGGGCCGCCGTAGCCGATGCCGTGGCCCGCTATCAGGCGGTGAGCGCCGACGAGGAGTTCGCGACCGGCGTTGGCCTCGAGCTGCTCGTCGAAACGGCGAGGCTGTGGCGCTCGCTGGGGCACCATGACGCTGAGGGGCGCTTCCGCATCGACGGCGTGACCGGCCCCGACGAGTACACGGCGATCGTCGACGACAACGTCTACACGAACCTGATGGCGCAGCGGAACCTGCGCGGGGCGGTCGAGGCCGCCGCGCGCCATCCGCGCACCGCCTCCCATCTCGGCGTCGACGACGAGGAGCTGGCGGCGTGGCGCGACGCCGCCAACGCGATGCACGTGCCGTTCGACGAGCGGCTCGGCGTGCACGAGCAGTCGGCCGGCTTCACGCGGCACGCCGAGTGGGACTTCGCGGGGACGGCGCCGGAGCAGTACCCGCTGCTGCTCAACTTCCCCTACTTCGACCTCTACCGCAAGCAGGTCGTCAAGCAGCCGGACCTGGTGCTCGCGCTCTACAAGCGCGGCGACGCCTTCACCGACCAGCAGAAGGCGCGCGACTTCTCCTACTACGAGCGGTTGACGGTGCGCGACTCGTCGCTGTCGGCCTGCGCGCAGGCGATCGTCGCCGCCGAGGTCGGGCAGCTCGACCTCGCCTACGACTACTTCGGCGAGGCGGCGCTGGTCGACCTCGACGACCTCGCGGGCAACACGAAGGACGGCCTCCACATCGCGTCGCTGGCCGGCTCGTGGCTGGCCGCGGTCGCCGGCTTCGGCGGCCTGCGCGACCACGGCGGCGAGCTGACGTTCGCGCCGCGGATACCGCACACGCTGCAGCGGCTCGCCTTCCGGCTGACCTTCCGCGGCCGCCGGCTGCGGGTCGAGATCGTCCACGGCTCGGCGACCTACCAGCTGATCGACGGCGCGCCGCTGATCATCCGCCACGACGACGAGACGCTGACGCTGGAGCCCGGCACCAGCACGACGCGCCCGTGGTCGCCGCCGCACGTCGGCCCGCGCCCCGAGCAGCCGCCCGGCCGCGGTCCCGACAGACGTCGTCCGGGCCGACGCTAGCGCGCGGGCAACGCCGCGCGCAGGTCGTCGACGAGGTCGGCCGGCTCCTCGATTCCGCACGAGAGGCGGACGAGGTCGGCCGGCACGGCCGCGTCGGAGCCCTCGACCGACTGGTGCGTCATCGCCTGCGGCACCTCGATCAGCGACTCGACGCCGCCGAGCGACTCCGCCAGCGTGAACAGCCTGGTGCGCTGCGCGATCCCGATCGCGTCGGCGTGGCGGAAGGAGACCATCCCGCTGAAGCCCGGCCAGCGCACGTCGCTGACGCCGGGCGCGCCGTTCAGGAACTCGACCACGGCGGCCGCGCTCTCGGCGTGCGCCGCCATCCGCAGCGGCAGCGTGCGCAGGCCGCGGTGGACGAGGAAGCTGTCGAACGGTCCCGGCACCGAGCCGACCGCGTTCTGGACGAAGCGCATGCCCTCGTAGAGCGCGTCGTCCCGCGCGATCACGGCGCCGCCGACGACGTCGGAGTGGCCGCCGAGGTACTTCGTCGTCGAGTGCACGACGGCGTCGGCGCCCAGCTCCAGCGGCCGCTGGTTGACCGGCGTCGCGAAGGTGTTGTCGACCACCACGAGCGGACGCGCGCCCGTCTCGTCCGCGTCGCCGCTCGCCGCCCGTTCGACCACGCCGCGGATGTCGACGACGTTGAGCAGGGGGTTGGTCGGCGTCTCGACCCAGACGACGCGCGTGCGCGGCTCGATCGCCGCCGCGAGCGCGTCGAGGTCGGTCTGGTCCACGAGCGTGTAGCGCAGGCCCCACTGCACCATCACCTTGTCGACGAGGCGGAAGGTGCCGCCGTAGAGGTCGGCCGGCAGCACGACGTGGTCGCCCGTTCTCGCGACGTGCACGAGCAGCGCGTGGGCGGCCGCGAGCCCTGAGGAGAAGGCGACCGCTCGGCCGCCCTCCAGCTCGCCGAGCGCCTCCTCCAGCGCGAAGCGCGTCGGGTTGGCCGAGCGGGCGTAGTCGTAGTCGCCGACGAACTCGCCGACGGCCGACTGGCGGTACGTCGAGGTCTGGTGGATCGCCGGGATGACCGAGCCGTAGGTCGGGTCCGGTCTGAGGCCGGCGTGGACGGCGCGCGTGCGGAACGAGGTCATCTGGCCAGCGATTCCAGCAGGTCCGTCCGCGTCACGATGCCCGCGGGCGCACCATCCTGCGTGACGAGCAGCGCCTGCCGCTCGCCGGTCAGCAGCGTCACGGCGTCGCGCACCGGATCGCTCGCCGAGACGGCCGGCAGCGGCGGCTCCATCACGTGCACGATCTGCGCCGCCAGCAGCGACGGGTCGCCGACGGCGTGCGCGAGCAGCCCGCGCTCGCCGACCGAGCCGACGATCGCGCTCGGATCGGTCGCGGAGACGACCGGCAGCTGCGAGACGCCGTGCTCGTGCAGCAGCGAGACCGCGTCGCGGACCGGCTGGTGCGTGTGGACGGTCACCAGCGGCGGCAGCGCGTGGCCGTGGCCGTGCGCGTCGTCGCGCTTGGCGCGCAGCACGTCGCCGACGCGCTGCTCGCTGCCGGCGCGCTCGAGGAAGCCGTGCTCGGTCATCCACGTGTCGTTGAAGACCTTCGACAGGTAGCTGCGGCCGCCGTCGGGCAGCACGACGACGACGAGCGCGCTGGGATCGTCGATCCCCTGCGCGACCTCGACAGCCGCCTGCAGCGCGGTGCCGGCCGAGCCGCCGGCGAGGATCCCCTCCGTCTGCGCGAGCTTGCGCGCGGCGAGGAAGGAGGCTCTGTCGCTGACCTTCACGTAGCGGTCGACCATCGTGCGGTCGAAGGTCTCCGGCCAGAAGTCCTCGCCGACGCCCTCGACGAGGTACGGCCGCACCTCGTCGCCGGGACCGGCCGAGTAGATCGAGCCCTCGGGGTCGGCGCCGATCACCTCGATCGCGGGGTTCATGCGGCGCAGGTAGCGGGCGGTGCCGGTGATCGTGCCGCCGGTCCCGACGCCGGCGACGAGATGCGTGATCCTGCCGCCGCTCTGCTGCCAGATCTCCGGGCCGGTCGACGCCTCGTGCGCGTCCGGGTTGGCCTGGTTGAAGTACTGGTTGGGCTGGAAGGCGCCGGGGATCTCCTCGGCGAGGCGGTCGGCGACGCGGTAGTAGGAGCGCGGATCGTCGGGCGCGACGTCGGTCGGCGCGATCACGACCTCGGCGCCGTAGGCGCGCAGCAGGTCGATCTTCTCGCGCGACATCTTGTCGGGCATGACCGCGATCACGCGGTAGCCCTTCACGCGCGCGGCGATCGCGAGGCCGGTGCCGGTGTTGCCCGAGGTCGGCTCGACGATCGTGCCGCCGGGCTGGAGCGACCCGTCGCGTTCGGCGGCCTCGATCAGCTTGACGGCGACGCGGTCCTTGATCGAGCCGCCCGGGTTGAGCGCCTCCACCTTCGCGACGAGCTGCGGCGTCAGGCCGGCCCCGAAGCGCGACAGGCGCACGAGCGGGGTGTGCCCGATCGCGTCGAGGATCGAGTCGGCGATCACGGGTCCTGTGCTGGTGCTGGAAGCGGTCATCATGGGTTCGACTGTAGCCACTGTTCGGTGTTCCGTTTTGAATGCCGAATAATCCTGTATGGATTCGCATATTTGCCGAATGATCTGCGGATGAGACGGTAGGGTTCGGCAGCGATGCCGAACACCTCGCCGACCCCACCCCACGTGCTCGACCCGGTCGACCGCCGCATCGTCGAGCTGCTCGCCGCCGACGCGCGGCTGCCGAACGCGCGCCTCGCCGACGCCGTCGGGATCGCGCCGTCGACCTGCCTGATGCGCGTCCGCGGCCTGATCGAGCGCGGCGTGATCCGCGGCTTCCACGCCGAGATCGACCCGGCCGCGCTCGGCCGGCCGCTGCAGGCGCTGATCGCGGTGCGGCTGTCGGTCCACTCGCGCGAGCAGATCGAGGGCTTCACCGCGCACGTGCGCGCGCTGCCGCAGCTGCTGTCGCTCTTCCACATGACCGGCGGTGACGACTACCTGCTGTGGGTGGCCGCCGCCGACCCGCACGACCTGCGCGAGTTCGTCGTCGAGCACCTCGCCAGCCACCCGTCGGTCTCGCACGCGGAGACCAACCTGATCTACGAGGTCGTGCGCGGGACCGGGATCTTCTAGACGGCGCCCGGTCTGCGGCGCCAGCTGCCGAGCACGAGCAGCGTGCGCGTGCTGACCACGCCGTCGCTGTGGCGCAGCGTGTTGATCGCGCGCCGCAGTCCCTCGGCGTCGGCGACGACCAGCCGCACGAGCGCGTCGGGGTCGCCGGCGACGGTGAACGCCTCCTGCGCCTCCGGCATCGACGCCGCCAGCTCCAGCACCGCCGCGATGTCGACGTCGCCTCTGACGCGCACCTCCGCGAACGCCTCGACGCCGCGCCCGAGCTTCGACTCGTTGACGAGCGCGGTGTAGCCGGCGATCACGCCCTGGCGCTCCAGCCGCGCGATGCGGCGGCCGACCGGCGCCGGTGAGAGGTTGACCGCGCGCGCGAGGTCGGCGACCGTGCGGCGCCCGTCGGCGCGCAGCAGCTCGAGCAGCGCGAGATCGACGTCGTCGACTGCAACCGTGCCGGGCATGGGGTGAATCTAGCTCGAATCGTGCGCGATGTGGCGGTGATCGTGCGTGATCGTTGCGCCGCGGCTGCGTGTGGAGCGAGATTCGCATGATGACCTCCGCGCTCAGCCTCCCCGACCGCGAGCAGGCGCTCGCGCATGCCGCCGCATTGATCCTCGACAGCTGGCGCACCTTCGACCACGCCCGCCCCGGCCAGCCGCTGCTCGACGCGCGCCACCGCGCGCTGCTGTCGGGGCCGCTGCCGGCGGGCGGCGGCGACGCGCGCGCCGCGCTGACGCTCGCCGCCGAGGTGCTCGACGCGTCGATCTCGCAGCCGCGGCCGCGCTACCTCGCCTACGTCGGCTCCTCGGGACTGGAGATCGGCGTGCTCGGCGACGCGCTCGCCGCCGCGCACGACATCAACGTCGCCGTCGCGGCCGGCGGCGCCGACCTGTTCGAGCGCCAGGCGATCCGCTGGGTCGCCGAGTTCACCGGCTTCGGCGCGCCGGCCGACGGGCTGCTGGCGGCCGGCGGCACGATCTCGAACCTGACCGCGCTCGCCGCCGCGCGCGAGCGGGCGCTGCCCGGCTTCCGCCACAGCGGCGGCGACGGCCGGCGGATGGCGCTCTACTGCTCCTCCGACGCGCACTACTCGGTGCGCCGCGCGGCCGAGGTGCTGGCGATCGGCGGCCGCCAGGTGCGGGCGCTGCCGGTCGACGCCGAGCGGCGTCTGCGGCCCGACGCCCTCGCGGCGGCGATCTCCGAGGATCTCCGCGCGGGGGTCGTCCCGGTCGCCGTCGTCGCGACCGGCGGCACGACGCTGACCGGCGCGGTCGACGCGCTGGAGCCGATCGCGGCGGTCTGCGCCGAGCACGACGTCTGGCTGCACGTCGACGGCGCCTACGGGCTGCCGGCCGCCGCGACCGCGAGCGCCGGCGAGCTGTTCGCGGGGCTGGAGCGGGCCGACTCGGCGACCGTCGACGCGCACAAGTGGCTGGCGGTGCCGAAGGCGTGCAGCGTGCTGCTCGTGCGCGACGGCGGGACACTGGAGCGGACCTTCTCCCACCACGAGAGCTACATCCCGCACGGCGAGCTGACCGAGCTGCACCCGGTCGATCGCACGCTCGAGTACTCGCGCCCGCTGCGCGCGCTGAAGCTGTGGCTCGCCTTCACCGTCCACGGCGCCGACGCCTTCCGCAGCGCGATCGAGCGCAACCTCGCGCAGGCGCGCACACTCGCGCGGCTGCTGTCCGAGCACCCGCGCTTCGAGCTGCTGCACGAGCCGCAGCTGTCGGCCGTCTGCTTCCGCCACGTCAGCTGCCCCGACGCCACCGCGACGGCCGCGCTGGTGCGCGCGATCGAGCGCGACGGCCGGATCCTGCTCGCCGCCGCCGAGCTGGACGGCCGCCCGTGCCTGCGCGCCTGCTTCGTCAACCACCGCACGAGCGACGAGGACGTGGAGGCGGTCGTGGAGGTGGTGGACGAGGTGGCGCGCGGGATCGCCGGGGGTGACAGCGCGAGCGCTCCGAACACGCCGGGCGCGGCCGCCCCGCGTTAGAGCCGCGCCAGCCGCGCGACCGCCTCGTCGATCACCTGCGGCCGCTTGCAGAAGGCGAAGCGGACGAGGCTCGGTGCGGTCGCGGGATCGGCATGGAAGGCGCTCGCGGGGATCGCGACGATGCCGGCGCGGGCCGGCAGCTCGCGGCACCAGGCGGCGGCGTCGGTGACGCCGAGCGGGGCGGCGTCGGCGTTGAGGAAGTACGTGCCTTCGCTGCGACGGGCGACCGCGAAGCCGGCCGCTTGGAGACCAGCGGCGAGATGGTCGCGGTTGGCCTGCAGGCGCGCGGCGAGGGGGACGGTGTGGCGCTCGGCGTCGTCGAGCCCGCGCGCGACCGCGTGCTGCAGCGGCGTGCCGCCGGCGAAGGTGAGGAACTGCTTGGCCGCGCGCGCCGCCGCGACCAGCTCGGGCGGCCCGCTGCACCAGCCGATCTTCCAGCCGGTGAAGGAGAAGGCCTTGCCGGCACTGGAGATCGTCAGCGTCCGCTGCGCCATGCCGGGGAGCGTCGCGAGCGGGATGTGGGTCGCGCCGTCGAAGACGAGGTGCTCGTAGACCTCGTCGGTGATCGCGATCAGGTCGTGCGCGACGCAGATGCGCGCGATCCCCTCCAGCTCGGCGCGGCTCAGCACGCGGCCGGTCGGGTTGTGCGGCGAGTTGAGCAGCAGGATGCGGGAGTTCTCGGCCGCCGCCTCCAGCGCGTCGAGGTCGAGCGCGAACGCCGGCGCCCGCAGCGTCACGCGCCGCAGCTCCCCGCCGGCGAGCGCGACCGCGGCGCCGTAGGAGTCGTAGGTCGGCTCCAGCGCGACGACCGCCTCGCCCGGCTCCAGCAGTCCCAGCAGCGCCGCCGCGATCGCCTCCGTCGCGCCGAAGGTCACCTGCACGCCGTCGTCGGGGTCGACCTCCAGCCCGTACCGCCGCCGCTGGTGCGCCGCGATCGCCGCCCGCAGCTCCGGCACGCCGGCCAGCGGCGCGTACTGGTTGCGCCCCGTCCGCAGCGCCTCCGCCGCCGCCTCGACCAGCTCCGCCGGCCCGTCCTCGTCGGGGAAGCCCTGCCCGAGGTTGATCGCGCCGGTCCGCTGCGCCAGCGCCGACATCTCGGTGAAGATCGTGGTGCCGAACGGACACAGCCGGCGCGCAACGGGGACGCTCATGCGGCGGGACGGTAGCGCCCGCGGAGACGACCGGTCATCCACCCCTACCCCCGCCCCGTCGGCAGCAGCGCGATCACGTCGACCGTCGTGTCGGCGCGGGCGGGGCGGGCGAGGTCGGTGGCGGTCGCGCGGGCGAGCAGCGGGAGGGTGCGGCCGGCGGCGCTGGCGCGGGCGACGGCGTTGACGACGAAGCTCGTACGCTGGCCGCGCGCCAGGCGCGGAACGTCGCGGCAGAGCCGGCCGCCGATCCGCCCGGCGCCCGCTGCCGGCCGCACCAGCAGACCGGCCGGCGGGCGGTGGCAGAGGCTCACGTGGCGGGCGCCGCGCGGCGCGCCGCCGATCGCGCTGACGCGGTACCGCACGTGCTCGCCGACCAGCACGCGCGGCGGCGAGCTGATCGCGGCGCGCAGGGCCGGCGCCGGCTCGCGCACGATCAAACCGGTCGCGTCGGCGTTGTTGGAGGTGTTGCGGTCGGGCGTCGTGGAGGAGACGTAGACGACGCTCTCGAACGACCCGGCGCGCAGCATCCGCGCGCGCACGACGAGCGTGCGCGACGCCCCCGCGGCGAGCGTGCCCAGCTCGCAGCGGACCGGCCGCACCGCGTTGCAGCTCGCGCTGCCGTTCGACGTCCTGACCGTCAGCACGCGCGCGATCCGGTTCGGCCGCTGCGGGTCGATCTGCGGCAGCTCGCGCATCACGACGCCGAGCGCCGCCTGCGGACCGCGGTTGACGACCCGCACGCGCACGGTCGTCCGCTCGCCGACGAGCAGCCTGCGCGGCGCGATCCGCTCGCTGATCGCGACGTCAGCCGAGGTCGCCGTGTCGACCGCGAGCGACAGCCCAGGTCCGCGCCCGCTGTCGTTCACGTCGGGCGGCAGCGTCGGCTGCACGGGCGGGGTGACCGGCGGCACGACCGGGTCGGGGTCGGGGTCCGGCGTCGGATCGGGGCCGGGCGGCGTGGGCGGCGCGCTGTAGTCGTTGCCGACGACGACCTGCTCGCGGTTGTCCTCGGTGATCGTAACCGGGTTGCGGCTGGTCGAGACGACCGCGCCGCGCGGGTCGTCCTCGCGCACGACGTAGCGGGTGCCCTCGGGCAGCTCGCCGATCGTCACCGAACCGGGCGCGATCGAGCCCGGCACCACCAGCAGCCGGCTCTCGCCGTCGCCGAGCGCGATCGCTCTCTCGTAGCCGTTGTCACCGCTGACCGCGATGCCCCAGCGCCCGCTCGGCGGGTCGCCGTCGCCGGTGACGCGCTTGGCGATCAGGATCGTGCCGGCGCAGGCGTCCTCCGGCGACGTCCTCGCCGTCAGCGTGCTGCTGCCGGCGTGCACGTCGATCACGTGCGGCCGGTCGCCGTCCTCGACCTCGAACCAGGTGTCGCGCTGGGCGCGTGCGGTGAAGGCGCCCGCCTGCGCGCTCAGCTCGTCCTCCCACGTCACGTCGACGTCGGCGAGCCCGCTGTTGCGCAGCAGCATCTCGACCTGACCGGTGACCGGGTCGACGCACTCGGCCCGCAGCGTCAGGGTCTCGGCAGGATCGGGCTCGGGCGGCGGCAGGCAGCCGTCGAACGGGCGCAGGAAGAAGGTCGCCTGGTCGTCGACGTTCGCCGCCAGCACCGAGCCGTGGATCTGCGTCGAGGACGACAGTCTCGCGTCGGCCTGCGGCGCCAGGATCGAGCCCTGCCAGGCGATCCCCGGGCCGATCTGGAGGGTTCTGGCGTCGGCGAAGTTCCACACGAGCTTGCGGCGGATCTGGTCGAGGTCGGTGCCGTCCTCGGCGCCGACCTGGACGTAGTCGGAGCCGTTCCACAGCTCGACGCTGACGCTCGGCAGCGTCGCCGAGGAGTAGGCGTCGCCGGTCACGTCGATCAGCGTCGTCGAGCCCGCCGGCACTCTGATCTGGATCCGCTGGCCCTGTTGGAGGTCGTCCGCGGAGATGCGGAAGACGTTGCGCTGCGGATCGTCGCCGACGAACTGCAGCTGGCCGTACGTCGGGCCGCTGACCGTGCCGTTGGCGGGCAGCTGCGTCCACGCGCGCGAGCCGTCCGCGTCGGCACCGTAGATCGCGTCGAGGTCGTACTCCGGCGCGGCTCTGTCGACGGAGCCGTTGGGCGCGATCAGCTGACCGCTGAACGTCGTCCCGTACGAGGCGCTGCCGTTCGGCGTCTGCGTCCCGTCGGCCTCGATCGACCCGCCCGCGATCAGGTCGTAGCGGTCGGGGTTGGGAGCGAGCGCCGTCCCGATCTGCATCTGGCGGACGGAGACGTCGCCGGCGGCGACGACGCGGCCGGCGACCTCGTGGTTGACGCCGACGTAGTCGCCGCTGGTGAAGACGGAGACGTTGCGGTCGGCGAGCGTCGGGGCGCAGGCGCCGCGCACGAATCTGACGCTGCCGCCGCCCGACTGGGCGGTCACGACGGCGGCGGTGGCGAGCAGCGAGATCAGCACCGCGGCCGCCAGGGCGATCCGCAACCCCTTCATGCGGCGTGTTGTTCCCAGCGGTGTTCCACGCCACGCACCGACGGGAAGAACCGGTTTCATGGCTGACTCGGGGGACCGGGAGGAATGGCGCGACGGAGGCCGCCGCTCGCTGCTCCTGGAGGCGCACGAGTTCCTCCGCAGAGGCACGCTCGACGCCGACGCCTGGTCGCTGCTGATCGGCCGCGACCGCCGCTGGGAGCGCAGCTACCGCGAGCGCTGGGCGCACGACAAGGTCGTGCGCTCGACGCACGGCGTCAACTGCACCGGCTCCTGCTCCTGGAACGTCTACGTGAAGGAGGGCATCATCACGTGGGAGAACCAGGCGACCGACTACCCGTCGACCGGGCCGGACATGCCCGACCACGAGCCGCGCGGCTGCCCCCGCGGCGCCTCCTTCTCCTGGTACACGTACTCGCCGCTGCGGCTGAAGACGCCGCTGGTGCGCGGCTCGCTGCTGGAGGCGTACCGCGCCGCCCGCGCCAACGGCAGCGACCCGGTCGAGGCGTGGGCGTCGATCCAGGCCGACGCGGAGTTGCGCGCCACCTACCAGCGCCAGCGCGGCAAGGGCGGCTTCGTGCGCGCCACGTGGGAGGAGTCGGCCGAGCTGATCGCCGCCGCGCACGTGCACACGATCAAGGCGCACGGACCCGACCGGATCGTCGGCTTCACGCCGCTGCCGGCCATGTCTCCGGTCTCGTTCGCCTCCGGCAGCCGCTTCGTCTCGCTGCTGGGCGGCTCGATGCTGAGCTTCTACGACTGGTACGCCGACCTGCCGCCGGCCTCGCCGCAGACCTTCGGCGACCAGACCGACGTGCCGGAGTCGGCCGACTGGTGGAACAGCAGCTACCTGATCGTCTGGGGCACGAACATCCCGATCACGCGCACGCCCGACGCCCACTTCATGACCGAGGCGCGCTACAAGGGTCAGAAGGTCGTCGTCGTCTCGCCCGACTACAGCGACCACACGACCTTCGCCGACGACTGGCTGCCGGCGCAGCCGGGCACCGACGGCGCGCTCGCGATGGCGATGGGCCACGTCGTGCTGAGAGAGTTCTGGGTCGACCGCGAGACGCCGGCCTTCGCCGACTACGCGCAGCGCTTCACCGACCTGCCGCTGCTCGTCACGCTCGATCCGCGCGCGGACGGCACCCACCTGCCCGGCCGCTTCCTCTGCGCCGACGACCTCGGCGACGACGACCCGCACGCCGCCTGGAAGCCGGCCTTGATCGATGCGGTCACCGGCCAGCCGGCGATCCCCAACGGCGCCGCCGGCTTCCGCTACGGCGCCGGAGGCGAGGGCCGCTGGAACCTGAACCTGGAGGGGATCGACCCGCTGCTGAGCGTCCACGCGACGCGCGAGGACGCGGTGCTCGTGCAGCTCGCGCGCTTCGACGTCGGCGAGGAGGGCGGCCCCTCCGACGGCGGCACTGCGATGCGCCGCGGGGTCCCAGTGCGCAGGATCGGCGGTCAGCTCGTGACGACCGTGCTCGACCTGCTGCTCGCCAACTACGGCGTCGCGCGCGAGGGACTGCCGGGCGACTGGCCGCGCGACTACGACGACGCCGAGACGCCGTACACGCCGGCGTGGCAGGAGGCGATCACCTCCGTCGACCGCCACGCCGCCGCGAAGGTCGCGCGCGAGTTCGCCCGCAACGCGGAACTCAACGACGGCCGCTCGATGATCGCGATGGGCGCCGGCACCAACCACTGGTTCCACTCCGACCAGACCTACCGCTCGTTCCTGACGCTGCTGCTGGCCTGCGGCTGCGTCGGGCGCAACGGCGGCGGCTGGGCGCACTACGTCGGGCAGGAGAAGATCCGCACCTTCGTCGGCTGGCAGCAGCTCGCGATGGGGCTCGACTGGCAGCGGCCGGCGCGGCTGGCGCAGGGGACCTCGTTCTTCTACACCGCCGTCGACCAGTGGCGCTACGAGCGGCTGCGTCCGGCCGACTTCGCCTCACCGCTCGGCAGCGGCCGCTTCGACGGGCTGCACACGCTCGACACGTACGCGCAGGCGGTGCGGATGGGCTGGCTGCCGGCCGCGCCGACGCTCGACCGCAACCCGCTCGACCTCGCCGACGAGGCGCGCGCGGCGGTCTCCGAAGGCCGCGCCGCGGATCC
>DATIOB010000761.1:0-11831 GCA_035473605.1 Conexibacter sp. | reverse complement strand
CGCTCGGCCGTCGACGAGGCGGTCGCCACACTGCGCTCGCGGGTGCTCGACGGCGTGCTCGGTCCCGGCGCGCGGATCGTCGAGGAGCAGGCCGCGGCGGAGCTGGGCGTCTCGCGCCATACGCTGCGCGCCGCGATGCGCCAGCTCGTCAGCGACGGGCTGCTGCGGCACGAGCCGCACCGCGGCGTGCACGTGCCGATCCTCACCGCCGAGGACATCACCGACGTCTTCCGCATCCGCGCGCTGCTGGAGCACGAGGCGATGCGCGACGTCGCCAGCCGTGCGTACTGCCCGCCTGACGCGGTCGCCGCGCTCGCCGCGCTGGAGTCGCTCAGCGACGACGCCGGCTGGCACGAGGTCGTCGAGTACGACCGCGCCTTCCACCGCGCCCTGATCGACGCCGCCGGCAGCGTCCGCATCTCGCGCACCTACGCCGCGACCGAGGCCGAGATCGTCTTCTGCCTCGTGCAGCTGCGGCCGCACTACGACCGTCCGGTCGAGGTCGCGCGCGAGCACCGCGAGCTGCTGGAGCCGGTCGCCGCCGGTGACGTGCGCAAGGCCCAGCGCCTGCTCGACGTCCACCTGCGCGACGCCGAGAGAAACCTGCTCGGCTCGCTGCCGGGAGTCCGGGCCGGCAGCGTCTCGCCAGAACCCACCACGTAGCCCCACGAGGAGAACGAACCAGTGACCCCCAGCAGCGCTCCGACGATCACCCGCGTGCGCGCCCGCGAGGTGCTCGACTGCCGTGGCCTTCCGACCGTCCAGGTCGACCTCGAGCTGGACGGCGCCCACCTCGCCACGGCCGACGTCCCGTCGGGCCGCTCGACCGGCTCCAACGAGGCGCGCGAGCTGCGCGACGGCGGCAGCCGCTTCGGCGGCTTCGGCGTGCTCGGCGCCGTCGGCGCCGTCAACGGCGAGCTGGCCGACGCGCTCGTCGGCAGCAGCGTCGACTCGCAGCGCGAGCTGGACGCGCGCCTGATCGCGCTCGACGGGACGCCCGACAAGGGCCGCCTCGGCGCCAACGCGCTGCTGCCGATCTCGCTCGCCTTCGCGCGCGCCGCCGCCGCCCGCTCCGGCCAGCCGCTCTACCGCGCGCTGAACGCCGACGCGCACGTGCTGCCGGCGCCGCTGGTCAACCTCATCAACGGCGGCAAGCACGCCTCCAACGACCTCGACATGCAGGAGGTGATCGTGATCCCCGTCGGCGCCGGCTCGATGCTCGAGGCGCTGCAGTGGTCGACGGAGATCGACCTCGCGCTCGCCGAGATCCTGCTGGAGCGGTTCGGCAAGGCCGCGCTCAACACCGGCGACGAGGGCGGCTTCGCGCCGCAGCTCTCGCGCGTCGAGGAGGCGCTGGAGCTGCTGCACGAGGCGGTCGCCGCGGCCGGCTACTCCTCCGGCTGCGTCTACGGCCTCGACGCCGCCTCGACGCACTGGTACGACCCCGCGACCGACCGCTACACGCTCGCGGGCGAGACGCTCGACCGCGACGCCCTGATCGAGCGCTACCTGACGCTGATCGCCGACTACGGCATCGTCACGATCGAGGACCCGCTGCAGGAGGAGGACTTCGACGGCTTCGCGGAGCTGACGCGCGCCTCCGGGATCCAGATCGTCGCCGACGACCTCACCGTCACCAACCCGGCGCGGATCGAACGGGCCGTGGCGGCCGGCGCCGGCAGCTCGCTGCTGTGGAAGGTCAACCAGATCGGCACGCTGTCGGAGGCGCTCGACGCCGCCAACGTCGCCCATCGCGCCGGCTGGACGGTCGTCGTCTCCGAGCGCTCGGGCGAGACCGAGGACGCGATCATCGCCGACCTCGTCGTCGCGCTCGGCGCCGGCCAGATCAAGACCGGCGCGCCGATCCGCGGCGAGCGCACGGCGAAGTACAACCGCCTGCTGCGGATCGAGGAGGAGCTGGGCGCGACCGCCCGCTACGCCGGCGACGCGCTGCCCGCCCCCGCGCTGAGCGGAACGTGACGGCGCTCCCGCCCACCTCGCCGTTCCCCGCCGCCGTCGCGGCCCGGCTGCTCGACCACGGGCACGCCGAGCTGCGCGACGCCGCGCTGCGGATCGCCGGCGCCGGCCTCGCCGCGTGCGAGCCCGGCGCGGCGACCGAGCTGCTGGTGTCGCTCGAGGGCGACGCGCTCGTCGTCGACGGCCGCGCGCTCGAGCTGGCGCCCGACGCGCGCGTCGTCGTGCTCGGCGCCGGCAAGGCGACGCTGCCGATCGCGGCGGCGCTGCAGCGGCTGCTCGGCGGGCGGCTGGCGGGCGGGGTCGTCGTGGTGCGGGCGGGGGAGGCGGAGCCGCTGGACCCGATCGAGGTGCTGGAGGCCGACCACCCGCTGCCGAGCGAGCGCTCGCTGACGGCCGGGCGGCGGCTGCTGGAGGTCGCCGGCGCGCTGCGCTCCCAGGACGTCGCGCTCTGCTGCTTCACCGGCGGCTCCTCGGCGCTGGCGAGCGTGCCGCCGCGCGGCGTCAGCTTCGCCGAGAAGCGCGAGCTGCACCGGCTGCTGCTGCGCTCCGGCGCGCCGATCGAGCAGGTCAACGCCGTGCGCAAGCACGTCTCGCTGCTGAAGGGCGGGCGGATCGCGGCGGCGACGCCGGCGCGGATCGTCAACCTGACCGTCTCCGACGTCGCCGGCAACCCGCTCGACGCGATCACCGACCCGACCGTCCCCGACCTCTCCAGCGTCGGCGAGGCGATCGCGGCGCTGGAGCACCACGGGCTGTGGGACGCCGTCCCGGCGAGCGTGCGCGAGCACCTGCTGGAGGGCGAGGCCGCCTCGCCCGCGCTCGACGCCGCGCGGATCCAGACGGTGATGCTCGCCGACGGCCACACCGCCTGCCGCGCGATGGCGGCCGAGGCGCAGGCGCTCGGCCTGCAGCCGCAGATCGTCTCGACGACGCTGACCGGCGAGAGCCGCGAGGCCGGCCACCTGCTCGCCGGCCTGGCCGCGCACTCGCTCGCGCACGGCACGCCGTGGCAGGCCGGCGCCGCGCTCGTCGGCTGCGGCGGCGAGACGACCGTCACGCTCGGCGCGCAGGCGGCGCTGTCGACCGGCGGGCCCAACCAGGAGGCGGCGCTCGCCGCCGCGCTCGCGCTCGCGGGCAGACCGGCCGCCGCGCTCTTCCTCGACACCGACGGGATCGACGGCGGAACGCCGCTCGCCGGCGGTCTCGTCGACGGCACCACGGCGGCGCGCGCCGCCGAGCGCGGCGTCAACCTGCCGGCGGCGCTGCGCGACCACCGCGCGACCGTGGCGCTGGAGGCGGTCGACGACGCGCTGCTGACCGGCCCGACCGCGACCAACGTCAACGACCTGTTCGTCTTCGTCCTCGGCACGGAGGAGTGAGGCAGCCATGAACGAGACCGCGGCCCCGGACGGCATCGTCGTCGACGCCGTCACCAAGCGCTTCGGCGACGCGCTCGTCGTCGACGCCGTCAGCCTGCGGATCGCCGAGGGCGAGTTCTTCTCGCTGCTCGGCCCGAGCGGCTGCGGCAAGACGACGACGCTGCGCATGATCGCCGGCTTCGAACGGCCCGACAGCGGCCGCGTCCTGCTGCGCGGCGAGGACGTGACCGGCGCCGGCGCCGCCAAGCGCAACCTCAACATGGTCTTCCAGGACTACGGCCTGTTCCCGCACATGACGGTCGCGGAGAACGTCGGCTTCGGCCTGAGAGTGAAGAAGGTCGCGCGCACGGAGGCGCGCGAGCGGGTCGCCGAGACGCTCGCGGCGATGCGGCTGGGCGGGCTGGAGGGACGCCGGCCCGCCCAGCTCTCCGGCGGGCAGCGCCAGCGCGTCGCGCTCGCCCGCGCGCTCGTCAACCGCCCCGCCGCGCTGCTGCTCGACGAGCCGCTCGGCGCGCTCGACTTCAAGCTGCGCAAGGAGATGCAGCTGGAGCTGAAGCGGCTCAACCGCGAGACCGGCACCACCTTCGTCTACGTCACGCACGACCAGGAGGAGGCGCTGACGATGTCGGACCGGATCGCGGTGATGTCGAACGGCGTCGTCGAGCAGCTGGCCTCCCCGCGCGAGCTGTACGAGCGCCCCGCGACCGCCTTCGTCGCCGGCTTCATCGGCGTCTCCAACCTGCTGGAGCTGCGCGTCGACGAGCGCGCCGAGGGCCATGTCGCGATGCGGCTCGGCGACGGCGCGCGGCTGCTGGCGCCCGATCCCGGCGGCGCGCTCGGCGCCAGCCACCAGCTGACGATCCGCCCCGAGCGGATCCGCATCGAGCCCGACGACGCCGCCGGCTGGTCGCGCCTGCCCGGCCGCGTCGCCGACGTCGTCTACCTCGGCTCGATGACGCAGCTGCTGGTCGACCTCGACCACGACGGCGGGCGCCTCGTCGCCCACTGCCTCGCCGACGACGAGCCCGGCACGCGCCTGCGGCCCGGCGATCCGGTCGTGCTCGGCTGGCCGGCCGACCGCTCCTTCGTGATCGGCGCGGACGTCCCCGAGTCCGTCTCCGAGGTCGCGGCATGAGAGCCGCCGCCGGGACCGCCGCGCTGCTCGCGCTGGCGCTCGCCGGCGGCACGCTCGGCTGCGGCGGCGCGCGCACCCCGGCGGTCGCCACGGCGCCGGAGAGAGCCGACGCCCCAGCGACCGGCACGCTGCGCGTCTTCGCCTACGAGGACTCCGTCGACGCGCGGATGCTGGCGCCGTTCAAGGCCGCCAACCCCGACGTGACGGTCAAGACCGCGACCTTCGACTCCAACGAGGAGGCGGCGGCGAAGCTGCGCGGCGGCTTCGAGGCCGACGTCGTCGAGGTCTGCCTCGACGAGATCCGCCCGCTGACGGCGACCGGCCAGCTGCGGCCGCTGGAGCAGTCGGGGATCGCCGGCTTCGAGCGGATCGTGCCGAGCATGCGCGAGGCCGACGGCGTCCGCGACGCCGGCGGCAGGCTGATGGTCGTGCCGTTGGAGGCCGGCCCCGAGGGGCTGATCTACAACACCGAGAAGCTGCCGCAGGGGATCGACGCCTTCGCCGACCTCTACGACCCGGCGCTGGCGGGGAACGTGGCGCTGGAGGGCGACATCCCGCTGCCGACGATCGCCGAGACGGCGCTCGCGCTCGGGATCAGAGACCCGCTGCGGCTCAGCGACGCGCAGCTCGACCGGGTGATGGCCCACATCGCCGCGCACCGCGACGGGATCCGCGCCTTCTGGCAGTCGGATGCCGACGCCGTCAACCTGATGAAGAGCGGCGAGGTCGTCGCGATGAACGGCGGCCGCGGGCTCGCCTTCCAGATGCGCGAGGCAGGCGTGCCGGCCAGATGGGTGCGCGCGAGAGAGGGCCTGATCACCTGGGTCTGCGGCTTCGGAATCGCCTCCAGCGCGAAGAACGTGCCGGCCGCCTACAAGCTCGTCAACTACCTCCTCAGCAGGCCGGCGCAGGCGCTGCGCGCTCGCAACGGCTACGTCGTGACGACGCCCGACGCGCTCTCGCTCGTCGGGCCGGAGGTGCGCAGGACCGCCGATCCCGCCGTGCTGGAGGGCGCGATCGCCGAAGAGGAGCCGCTGGACTACGACCGCTGGACGCGCGCCTGGGCGCGGCTCCAAGCGGGTTGACCCGAGAGAGGAATCGCAGATGCGCGCAGCACACATCCTCCCGCTGGCCGCCGTCGCCGTGGCGGTCGCCGTCGCCGGCTGCGGCTCCAGCAGCGGCACGACCGCCGTCGCGACCGCGCCGAGAGCCGACGGCAGACCGCAGACCGGCACGCTGCGGATCTTCAGCTACGACGACACGATCGCGCCCGAGATGCTGGCGCGGTTCAAGCGCGCCAACCCCGGCCTCGACGTCAAGACGGCGACGTTCGAGTCCAACCAGGAGGCGGCGGCGAAGCTCGCCGGCGGCTTCGAGGCCGACGTCGTCGAGGTCTGCCTCGACGAGATGCAGCCGCTCGTCAGACGCAACCTGCTGCGCCCGCTCGACACCGCCGGCATCAGCGCGTGGGACGACATCGTGCCGTCGCTGCGCGAGGCGCCCGGCGTCGTGCAGGACGGCAGAGCGTTCGTCGCGCCGCTCTCCGCCGGCTCCGCCGGCCTCGTCTACAACAGCGACGACCTGCCCGCGGGGATCGACTCCTACGCCGACCTCTTCGACCCGGCGCTGAAGGGCAGAGTCGCGCTCGACAGCGGCGACACGCTGGCGGCGCTGGCCGTCGCGGCGCTCGCCCAGGGCTACGAGAACCCGATGGCGCTCAGCGACGAGGAGGTCGCCAGAGTCGGCGAGCAGCTCGCCGACCAGCGCGGGCAGTTCCGCGCCTTCCCGACCTCCGACGCCGACCTCGTCAACCTGATGAAGACCGGCGAGGTCGTCGCGATGAACGCCGGCCGCGGCAGCGCGCAGGAGATGCTCGACGAAGGCATCCCGGTCAGATGGGTCGCGCCGAGAGAGGGCGTGATCTCGTGGGTCTGCGGCTTCGCGATCACGAGCAAGGCGAAGAACATCCCCGCCGCCTACGCGCTGATCGAGGACTACCTGTCGCCGCAGACGCAGGCCGTCTCGGCCGCGCAGGGCTTCGTGATCACGAACGGGAAGGCGCTGCCGAAGGTCGCCGCGAGCGATCGCGAGACGGCCGACCCGAGATCGCTGGAGCACGCGATCGCGGAGACCGAGCCGGAGAACGTGGCGGCGTACGAGAGAGCGTTCCAGCGGATCCAGGCCGGCGGATGAGCCAGTCCGCCAGAGAACGGCTCGCGACGGTCGCGAGCGTCCTCTTCGTCGCGTTCACGATGACGGTGATCTTCGGGCCGCTGCTGCTGCTCGCGGTCTTCTCCTTCAACGACTCGACCGTCATCTCGCTGCCGTTCGAGGGCTTCACGACGCAGTGGTACTCCGACGCCTTCTCGGACCCCGCCGCGCGCACCGCGGTCCTGCACTCGCTGCTGGTCGCCTCGATCGTGACGCCGGTCTGCCTCGTGCTGGGGACGGCCTCCGCGGTCGGGCTGACGCGCGTGCGCTTCCGCGGCCGCGGCGCCGTCGCCGCGCTGCACGGCGCGCCGCTGGTCGTGCCGTGGCTGATCATCGGCGTCGCCGGCCTGATCCTCTTCTCGCAGGTCGGGATCCCGCTGTCGCTGACGACCGTCACCGCGATGCACATCGTCTGCACCTTCCCGCTCGTCGTCGCGATCGTCTCCGCCGGCCTCGTGCGCTTCGAGCGCTCGGTCGAGGAGGCGGCGATCGACCTCGGCGCGACGCAGGGGCAGATGGTGCGCTGGGTGATGCTGCCGCAGCTCGGCCCGTCGCTGGCGGCGGCCGGCATCTTCGCCTTCTCGTGGTCCTTCAACAACTTCGAGATCTCGTTCTTCACGGGCGGCTACGAGCAGACCTTCCCGGTGTGGGTCTTCTCGGTCCTGCGCCATGCCAGCAACCTGCCGGTCGTCAACGCGATGTCGACGGTGATCTCGGTCGCGCAGGTCGCGCTCGTGATGGGCGCCTGGTTCGCGATGAAGCGGATCGCGCGCAAGCGCGGTGAAGAGGGCCAGCTCGGCGACCTGCTGACGGGGGCGGTGCGCTGATGTCGGCGCTCACGCAGCCCTCCGCGCCGGCTCCGGCGCCGGCCGCCGACGCCGCGCCCCGCCGCTCGCGCACCCACGCCGCGTGGGCGCGCGCCGCCGGCTTCCTGACGCCGTCGGTCGCGCTGCTCGGCGCGCTCTTCCTCGGGCCGATGATCGCGATGGTGATCGTCTCCTTCCAGCACGGCCCGCTCAGCGGCCAGGTCGGCCCGACGTTCGCCAACTACACGTCGATCTTCCAGGACTCGCTCTACGCCGAGGTCGCCCTGCGCACGCTCTACATCGCGACGATCGCGATGGCGGTGCAGCTGCTGATCGCCTTCCCGCTCGCGTACATCATGGCGTTCAAGGCCGGCCGCTTCGAGATCCCGCTGCTGCTGGCGCTCGTGCTCGCCGACGAGCTGAGCCCGATGGTCCGCATCTACGCCTGGCGGATGCTGCTCGGGCGCGAGGGGATCATCAACTCGGGCCTGATGTCGCTGGGGATCGTCGACCAGCCCGTCGACGCGCTGCTGTTCAGCCGCTTCGCCGTCATCGTCGTGCTCTCGACGAGCTGGATCACGTACACGGCGATCCCGATCTACGCCGCGATGAAGGCGGTCGACAAGCGCATGTTCGAGGCCTCCAAGGACCTCGGCGCGGGCTGGTGGACGACGCTCACGCGCGTGCTGCTGCCGCTCGTGGCGCCCGGCGTCTTCATCGCCCTGCTGCTCGTCTACATCCCGCTCTTCACGGACTTCGCGACCCCGACGCTGGTCGGCGGGCCGAGCGGCTACATGCTCGGCAACACCGTCAACGACCTCGTGCTCGGCAGCGGCGACCTGAACGGAGGCGCGGCGATGTCGATGCTGCTGCTGCTCGCCTCCGCGCTCTTCTCGCTCGTCGCGTTCCGCCTCGCCCGCATCAACCGGTTGGAGACCTCCTCATGAGTCAGCAGCAGTACGACGCCGTCGTCGTCGGCGGTGGCCACAACGGCCTCGTCGCCGCCTTCTACCTCGCGCGCGCCGGGCTGAGAACGGTCGTGCTGGAGCGGCGCGACGTCGTCGGCGGCGCCTGCGTCACGGAGGAGTTCGCGCCCGGCTTCCACGCCTCCAGCGGCGCCTACGTGCTGTCGATGCTGCGCGAGCAGATCTGGCAGGACTTCAGACTGGCCGAGCGCGGCCTCGAGGTCGATCCGGCCGGGCCGGCGCTGCACCTGTTCGACGACGGGCAGCACCTGCTCGTGCACGAAGAGGAGGCGGCGATGCGGGCCGAGATCGCGCGCTTCTCGGCCGCCGACGCCGACGCCTTCCCGCGCTTCGAGGCGTGGCTGGCGAGCGTCGCGGCGCTGATCACGCCGATGATGGACGTGACGCCGCCCGACCTGACGACGCGCAGCGTGCGCGAGCTGCCGAACCTGCTGCGGCTCGGCGCCCGCGGCGCGCGCTTCCGCAGCAGAGTCGACGACGCGCTGTTCGCCTTCGCGACCTCCGCGACGCAGCTGCTCGACGAGTGGTTCGAGTCCGACCACCTGAAGGCCGCGTTCGGCTGGCACGCGATCAACGATTCGCTGTCGGGGCCGTCGACGCCGGGCACCGCCTACGTGCTGTTGCACGACCACGCCGCCGAGGACCCCGACGGCGGGATCCGCTCGTGGGGCTTCGTGCGCGGCGGGATCGGGCGCGTGACGGCGCTGCTGGCGGAGGCGGCGCGCGACGCCGGCGCCGAGATCCGCACCGGCGTGGAGGTCGATCAGGTGCTCGCCGAGGACGGCCGCGTCAGCGGCGTCGCTCTCACCGGCGGCGGCGTCGTGCACGCGCCGGTCGTGCTCTCCAACGCCGATCCGAAGCGGACCTACCTGGAGCTGGTCGAGCCGGCGCTGCTGCCGGAGCGGCTGCTCGCGTCGGTGCGCGCCTACCGCTGCGAGGGCACGAGCGTGAAGGTCACGCTCGGCGTCTCGGAGCTGCCGCGGATCGCCCACGACGCGCTCGATCCCGGCGCCGGAGTCGTCGGCGACTTCCACCGCGGGATCATGGAGATCAGCGGCACGCTCGCCGACCTCGACCGCCAGCAGGCGATGGCGCGCGCGGGCATCCCCGCGGAGGAGCCGCACATCGAGCTGTGCATCCCGACCGTCCACGACAGCTCGCTCTCGCCGGCGGGGACGCACGTCGTCACGATCGACCTCAACTCGCAGCCGTACAGGCTCTCGGGCGGGCGCGAGTGGGACGCGATCAAGGAGCAGGTCGCCGACGACGCGATCGCGCGGATCGGCCGCCACTTCCCCAACCTGCCCGGCTCGATCCTGCACCGCGAGGTGCTGAGCCCGCTCGACCTCGAACGGCGCTTCAACATGACCGGCGGCCACGCGCTCCACGGCGAGATGTCGTTCGACCAGCTGTTCACGCTGCGGCCGGTGCGCGGCCACGCCGACTACCGCACGCCGCTGCCCGGCCTCTACCTCTGCGGCGCCGGCACCCATCCCGGCGGCGGCGTGACCGGCGCCAACGGCCGCAACTGCGCGCGCGAGGTCGTGCGCGACCGCGGCGGCGTCGGTGTCGGCGGCGCCGGCAAGGCGGCGGCGCGCAAGCTGCGCGCGCTCGCGGGAGCGCGCGGATGACGCCGCTCGACGGCCCCGCCGCGCCGTCGATGGTGTGCGAGCCGCCCGGTCCGCGCAGCCGCGAGCTGCTGGCGCGCACGCGCGCCGCGCTCTACCCCGGCACCGGCGAAGGGCTGGCGCCGTTCGTCGCGGAGCGCAAGCGCGGCTACACGATCGAGGACGTCGACGGCAACGTCATCTTCGACCTCGCCTCCGCCTCGGCGTCGGTGCCGCTCGGCGCCGCGCGGCCGGAGCTGCTGGAGCCGGCCTTCGAGGCGATGCGCCGCTACGGCAACGAGGACTCGCACGCCGTCGCCTCGACGCTGATGGCGCCGCTGGCCGAGCGGCTGCTGGCGCTCGCGCCCGGGATGGAGCGGGTCGACATCGCGCTCAACGGCACCGAGGCGGTCGAGATCGCGATCAAGTTCATGCGTCGCGCGACCGGTCGCAGCGTCGTCATCGGCTTCATGGGCGGCTACCACGGCGAGTCGACCGCGACGGCCTCGCTCGGCGCCGAGCACCACGAGATCTCGGGCGGGATGCGCGGGCTCGGCGGCGGCTTCGTGCACGTCCCCTACCCGCACGGCTACCGCTCGCCGTTCGCGCCGCCGCGCGCCGGCGGCAGCGGCGACGCGACCGTCGACTTCATCGCCGATCACCTGCTCTTCCACGCCGTCGACCCGCGCGAGGTCGCCGGCGTCGTGATCGAGCCGCTCGCCGGATCGGGCGGCGTGCTGGAGCCGCCGGCCGCCTTCTGGCCGGCGCTGCGCGCGCTCTGCGACCGCCACGGCTGGCTGCTCTGCCTCGACGAGGTGAAGACCGGGATCGGCCGCACCGGCACGCTGCTGGCGAGCGAGCGGATCGGGATCGAGGCCGACCTGATCTGCCTCGGCAAGGCGCTCGGCGGCGGCGTGATGCCGATCGGCGCGGTGCTCGGCAGCGAGCGCGCCGCCGGCTCCTTCGCCGACGTCCCGACCGGCTCGACGTGGGCGTGGCTGCCCGGCGCCTGCGCCGCGGCGCTGGCGACGCTCGACCTGATCGAGAGCGAGGCGGCGCTCGCGAACGTGCGCGCGCTGGAGATGGTCGCGCTCGACGTGCTGGAGCCGCTGCGCGAGCGCCACGCCGCCGTCGGCGACGTGCGCGTGCGCGGCTGCTTCGCGGCGCTGGAGCTGGTGCGCGACCGCGCCACGCGCGAGCGCGACGGGGAGCTGCAGGAGGCGGTCGCGGCCGGCGCGCTGCGGCGCGGCGTCTTCGGCGACTCCTCGACGACCTCGTTGAACCTGCAGCCGTCGCTGCTGATGCCGCCGGCCGCGCTGCGGACGGCGCTGGAGCTGGTCGGCGACGCGCTCGACGCGGCGGTGGCGGCGGTGGCGGCATGAACGCGACGCTCGCGGGCGAGCTGTCGGCCGAGCTGGCCGCGCTCGACGCCGCCGGCACGCGCAAGCGGCTGCGCCCGCTCGGCTCGCCGCAGGGGCCGCTGGTGCGGATGGCCGGCCACGGCGACGTGCTCGTGCTCAGCTCCAACGACTACCTCGGCCTCGCCGCCCACCCCGAGGTCGTCGCGGCGGGAATCGAGGGGCTGCGCCGCTACGGTGCCGGCACCGCCTCGGTCCGCTTCATCTGCGGCCTCTTCGACTGCCACCTGGAGCTGGAGCGGGCGCTCGCCGGCTGGGTCGGGACGGAGGCGGCGATCCGGTGTCCCCGAACCGCCACACCCACGGCGCTAC
>DATIOB010000760.1:0-3162 GCA_035473605.1 Conexibacter sp. | reverse complement strand
TGTTCGACTGCATCCAGAAGCCCGACAGGTCCGGATGACCGCCGGGACCCTTCGCAGGCTTACCGGCGGCGACGGCGCCGAGCACGTTCTGGACGTTGAAGCGGCCGGGCAGCGGCGTTCTGAGCGCGAGCGGGCCCTCGGGCGTCAGCGCGGTGAAGGTCGAGCCGGTCAGGCTGGTCGTGAGGTCGGTCGCGCGGTAGTCGGCGTCGCCGTCGATCGCGATCGTCAGCAGGCCGGCGCCCTCGGCGCGCAGCTCGTCGGCGAGGCGGCGGCCGTAGGCGTCGTCGACGTTGACGACCGCGACGCCGTCGAGCAGCGCCGGCTCGAACAGGCGCCGCTTGGCGAGGTAGTACTCCTCCATCGTCGGATGGAAGTCGAGGTGGTCCTGCGTCAGGTTGGTGAAGATCGCGGCGGCGAAGCGGGTCGCGTCGGCGCGGTGCAGCTCCAGCGCATGCGACGACACCTCGATCGCGGCCGCGACGTCACCGCCGTCGAGCATCGCGCGGAAGTCCGACTGCAGCTCGATCGCCTCGGCGGTCGTGCGCTGGACCTCGCGCTCCCGGCCGCCGACGATCGCGGCGACGGTCCCCAGCAGGCCGGTCTGGCGGCCGGCGGCCTCCAGCAGGCCGCGGACGAGGTAGGCGGTCGTCGTCTTGCCGTTGGTGCCGGTCACGCCGACGACCTGCAGCGCCTCGCTGGGGCGGCCGTGGAAGGCGGCGGCGGCCGATGCCATCGCGGAGCGCACCGAGGGGACGACGACCTCCGGGACGCCGAGGTCGAGCGGTCGCTCGACGACGAGCGCGACGGCGCCACGTTCGACGGCGTCGGGCGCGAAGTCGTGCCCATCACGGGTGAAGCCGGGCACGCAGAAGAAGAGCGTTCCCGGCTGGACCTTCCGGTTGTCGTAGGCGAGCGCGGCGACCTCGACGTCCCCCGCGGAGGCGGGGAGCGGAGTCGCATCTGCGCTGCCGATCACGTCCAGCAGCTTCATCGGGCGACGAGTGTACTCGGGCCGCCCGACCCTTCCGCGCGCGGTCGCCGCCGCCCCCGTCAATTCGGCTGCACGCCGAAGTACGGCAGCGCCCATGCCGCGATCTTCTGGAAGGCCGGCGCAGCGACGTCGCCGCCGTAGATCGAGCCCTGCGGCTCGTCGACGACGACCGATATCAGCAGCCTCGGGTCCGAGACCGGCGCAAAGCCCATGAACGAGGCGATGTAGCGCTCTCTGGAGTACTCGCCGGTCTCGGGGTCGACCTTGTTGGCGGTGCCGGTCTTGCCGGCGAGGTCGTAGCCGGGGATCGCCGCCTCCGACGCGGTGCCGCCGGCGGAGAGGACGCCTCTCAGCATCTCCCGCACCTCGGAGGCGGTCTGCTCGGAGATGATCCGTCTGCCTCTCGCCTGCGGGGCTCTGACGCCGCCGACCGACTCGATCGTGCGCGGCGTGCGCAGGATGCCGCCGTTGGCGATCGCCGAGTACGCCTGCATCATCTGCAGCGGCGTGACCGACTGGCCCTGGCCGATCGGCAGGTTGGCGATCGAGGAGCCGGAGTAGTCGTCGTAGGTCGGCACGATGCCGATCTCCTCGCCCGGCAGCGCGACGCCGGTTCTTCTGCCGAAGCCGAAGATGTCGACCCACTGGCTGAAGCGCGTCGCGCCCATGTCGAGCGCGATTCTGACCGCGCCGATGTTGCTCGACTCGGCGAGGATTCTCGAGACCGAGGCCGTCTCCTCGCCGCGCGCGTGCGAGTCGTGCAGGATGCGGTCGGCGACGTGCAGCTCGACCGGCAGGTAGTAGGTCTTCTCGGGCGTCGCGGTGCCGTCCTCGAGCGCGCCGGCGACCGTGAACGCCTTGAAGGTCGAGCCGGGCTCGAAGGTGAAGCCGACGGCGCGGTTCTGCTGCGCGTAGGCCGGCGCGCCGCCGGGGTTGTTGGCGTCGACGCGCGGCCAGTTGGCGAGCGCGAGCACCTCGCTCGTCTGCGGGTTCATCACGATCGCGGTCGCGCCTCTGGGGCGGTACAGCCTGCCGACGCCCTCCAGCACGCTCTCGACCTTCTCCTGCATGCCGGCGTCGAGCGTCAGCTGGACGTCTCTGCCGGGCAGGATCGGCGTCTGGTCCTTGATCGAGATCGGCTCGCCGAGCGCGTCGTTGACGATCCGGCGCACGCCGTCCTGACCGCGCAGGACTCTGTCCTCGCCGTACTCGAGGCCGGTGCCGCCGCCGGGCTCCTCGCTGGCGGAGCCGAGCAGCTGCGAGGCGAGCCAGCCGCGCGGGTATCTGCGCAGCGAGCTGGGCGTGAAGGCGATCCCGTCGATGTCGAGTCTGCGGATCTTGTTCGCCTGCTCGGCCGGGACGCGGCGGGCGAGGTAGACGAAGCCGCCGGCGGTGTTGAGCTTTCTGAGCGTCTCGTCGTCGGTCTGGCCGAGCAGCGGCGCGAGCTGCTGCGCGGCTCTGAGCTTGTCTCTGACGATGTACGGGGTCGCGGAGATGTCGCTCGCGACCTCGGAGATCGCGAGCACGTTGCCGCGGCGGTCGGTGATCGTGCCGCGCGGGGCGGGCATCGTGACCGTCTGCACCTGCTGCGTGGCGGCGGCGCGCTTGAGCGCGGGCGCTCTGACGGCGCCGAGCCAGCCGGCGCGCAGGAACGCGGCGCTGAGCGCGACGACGAAGATCAGGAACAGCAGGCCGATCCGGCGGTCGGTCAGGGTCGGCACCTTCCCTGCCTCAGCCCGTGGGGGCGCCCGCGCCGCCGGCGGTCGCGTCGGCGGTGTCGGTCGTGCCGGCGTCAGCGGTGCCGGTGGCGGCGCCGCTGGTGTCGGTCGTGTCGGTCGTCGCCGTGGTGTCGGTGGCGGTGCCGGTCGTGTCGGTGCCGGTGGTGTCGGTCACGCCCGTGGCGGCGCCGGTCGTCCCGGTCGCGTCGGTGGCGCCCGCGGTCGCGTCCGTCGTCGTGTCGGTGGTGCCGGCGGTCGCGTCGGTCGAGGTCGTCTCGGTGCCGTCGGTGGCGGTCGCGTCGGTGCCGACGAGCGCGGGGTCGGTCGCGGCCTCGGCCGCGGCGAGGTCCTCGGCGGTCGGGTAGAGCTGCTTGCAAGCCGCCGCGAGGTGCGGCACGCACTGCACCGCCGTCGCGCCCGTGCCGATGATGGCGACGCGCTTGTCGCGCAAGC
>DATIOB010000759.1:0-4107 GCA_035473605.1 Conexibacter sp. | reverse complement strand
GGTCGGGGAATTCCTTGAATAAATTCTGCCCGCCCACGGTCCCGAACCGGATGATCCGCGGGCACGGCCGTGGCTCTACCGGATCGCGCGCAACCGCAGCCTCAACCACCTGCGCCGCCAGCAGCCGATCGGCGTCGACTCGATGGACGTCCACCTCGCCGAGCACGGCGCGACGACGGCCGACAAGGTCCACAAGCGCGAAGAGTTCCGTGAGCTGATCGCCGACGTGCAGGACCTGCCGGAGACGCAGCGGACCGCGCTGCTGCTGCGCGAGATCGACGCGCTCTCCTACGAGCAGATCTCCGAGGCGATGGAGACGACGATCCCGTCGGTCAAGTCGCTGCTGGTGCGCGCCCGCGTCTCGCTCGCCGAGGCCGCCGAGGCCCGCCAGCTCTCCTGCGACGAGGTCCGCCTCGAGCTGGGCGAGATCGCCGAGGGTCTCAAGCGCCGCAGTACGCCGCCGGTCCGTCGCCACATCCGCACGTGCGCGAGCTGCGCCGGCTTCAAGCAGCAGCTGCGCTCGACCAACAAGGCGCTCGCCGCCGTCATGCCCGTCGGCTTCGTGCTGGCGCTCAGAAAGGTCGTGCTCGCGCACCTCGGCCTCTCGGCCGGCGCGGGCGGCGGCGCGAGCGCGACCGGCGCCGCCGGCGCCGCGGCCGGCTCCGCCGTCGCGGGCTCCGCGACCGGCGGCCTGATCTCCGCCGGCATGTCGACGATCGCGACGAAGGCCGCCGCCGGCCTCGCCGCCGCCGCGCTGGTGACCGCCGGCGCCGTCGAGATCGAGCATCGCGTCCCGCGCGACGCCGCCGTCCCGCCGGCCGCCGTCGCGCAGGCGCCCGCCGACGTGCAGGCGCAGCCGGTCTACCGCGATGCGCCGGCGCAGGTCCAGCGCGCACTCGACGCGCCGGTCAGAGTCGCCGCGAAGCCGGCCGCCGCCAGAGCGGAGATGAAGGCGGCCGCCGCAACCGAGCCCGTCGCGAGAGCGCCGGTCGAGACGCCGCCGGCCACCACGACCGCCGCGACAACCCCGCCCCCGGCCGCCCCGGCGGACGGCACGACCGTCGCGGTCACGCCGACGACGCCGACGCTCGAGCCCGGTCAGACGCAGGTCGAGTCGGGCACGACCGCGCTGCCGTCCGAGCTGCCGGCCGACCAGCCGCCGCAGACTGCCGCTGTGACGACGCCGCCGCCTCCGGCCGCGACGACCGCCACGCCGCCGCCGACCGAGCCGCCCGCGACGACGCTGCCGGCCGAGCCGACCACGCCGCCGGCGACCTCCGCGCCGACCCCGACGACGCCGGTCACGCCGCCGGCCGAGCCGGAGCCCGCACCCGCGCCGCCGCCGGTCGACGAGGCGCCGGTCGAGCCCGCGCCCGCTCCCGCGCCGCCGGTCGACGACGCGCCCGCGCCGCCGACGCCGTAGCCGAAGCAGCGCCTCCGCGCCGCCCCATCGACCGCCGCCGCCGGGCGCCCGGTAGCGCCTACGGCCCCGCTTCGCCGCCGACGACCAGCTCGCCGGCCTCCTGGCCGTCGACCGTGATCGTGTAGCTGCCGGCTCTCAGGCCGGGCATCCGCTGCGACGCGGTCGCGCCTGCGGCGACCTCCAGCGGTCTCGCGCCGGGGGCCATCAGCTCGACGGTGTGAGCGGCGTCCGAGCTGACCGACAGCTCGATCGCCAGCCGCGCGGGCACGGTGATCTGGGGCGGCGTCAGTCTGCCCGCCGCGATCGCGAAGACGGCCGGCACGCGGATCGCCTCCTCGCCCCCGCCGCCCTGCTGCTCCTGCGGCGTCGGCGTGGTCGTCGGCGGCGGCGGGACGGTCGAGGTCGGCACGTCGGTCACCGTCGGCGGAGGCGGCGGCGTCGCGTCCGGGATCGAGGCGACCGGGCCGGTCGTGGTCGCGGGCGGCTGCTGGGTCGCCTGCACCGCGGCGGTCGTCGGCGTGCCGCCGTCGTCGTCACCGCATCCGGCGAGCAGCGCGGCGGCGGCGAGCGCAGCGAGGGGGATCTGGCGTGCGCGCATGCTCCTCACCCTACCCCGCGCGCGTCCGCGTAGACGCGCATCAGGCGCTCGTAGTAGACGTCGGGGGCGTGCTCGGCGCGGGCGCGCGCGAGCGCCGCGGCCCCGCGCTCGGCGCGCAGCGCGGGATCGCCCCAGAGCGCGGTCAGCGCGACCGCCCAGGCGCCGTCGTCGCGCGCCGGCAGCGCCGCGTCGGCGCCGACCAGCTCCGGCAGCCCGCCGCGGTCGCTGCCGAGCACGGGCAGACCGTCGGCGAGCGCCTCGACGACGCTCATCGGGCAGGAGTCGTCGGAGCGCGACGGCGCCAGCAGCACGGCGGCGCCGCGGCGCTCGCGCGCCAGCTCCTCCTGCGTGAGCTGGCCGAGGAAGCGCACGTCGCCGTCGGCCGCGAGCGCGCGCAGCTGCTCCTCGGCCGGCCCCGTGCCGGCGACCCGCAGCGGCACACCGGCGGCGACCGCCGCGCGCACCGCCGTCTCGAACCCCTTCTCCTCGACCAGCCGCCCGGCGACGAGCGCATAGCGGCCGTCGCCCGCCGCCGACTGCGCGGCGATCCGCTCGACGGCGTTGGGCAGCACGACCGCCTGCGGCAGCGCGACGCCGAAGCCGCGCAGCAGCGCGAGCTGCGCGACGCTGACCGCCACGACCGCGTCGGCCTGCGCGACCAGGTGCGGCTGCTGGCGCGCGATCCCCGCGCCATAGACGACCGCCTCCGGCAACGAGCCACGGCAGCGCCACCGCACCCCCGGCCGCGTGTCGCGGCCGTGGCAGCGCTGGCACGGCGCGCCGTCGCGGTAGGCGACGCCGATCGCGCAGACGAGCCGGTAGTTGTGCAGGTGCAGCACCGTGCGCGCGCCTGCCGCGCGCGCCGCCGCGAGCGCGCGCCAGCCGAGCAGCGGGTGGAGGTTGTGGGCGTGGACGACGTCGGCGCGGTGGGCGCGGACCGCGTCGGCCACCTCCCGCTCGTCGAGGCCGCCGCGCAGCAGTCCACGCGCCGCGGCCGCGCCGCCGGCCGCCGCGCTGTCGCGCTCCAGCCGCGCGACCGCGTGGCCGCGCGCGCGCAGCAGCGCCTCGAGCTGGTCGACGACGCGCTCCTCGCCACCGGCGGCGCGATAGCGGTTGTGCAGCAGGAGGACGCGCGCGGGCTCACCGCCCGCCCGCGCGTCAGCCTCCCCCACGGGCACGCCCTGCGCGTCGAATCGCTGCGTCGAGGCCACTGGCGAGCGATTCTGGCAGGCTGCCCCGTCATGGCGATCGCGCTGGTCACCAACGTCATCACGCCGTACCGCGCCCCGCTCTACCAGCTGCTGGCCGAGCGCTACGGCGTCGAGGTGCTCTGCTTCGGTGCCGGCCAGAGCTACGTGCCGGCGTGGTTCGGCGACCTCGACGCGCAGCTGGCGGCCGCGCCCTTCCCCGCCCGCCGGCTCGACGGGCCACGTGCGGCGGCCCGGCTCGGCGCGCGCTACGCAGCCGCGATCGCGCCGGTCGCGGGCGGCGCGATGCTGCCGGCGACCTACGCCGGCATGCGCCTGCGTCGGCGCAGATTCGTGCTGTGGGCCTCGGTCTGGGCCCATCCGCGCGGCGGTCTCAAGAGCGCCGTCGCCTTCCCGCTCGTGCGTCACGTCTACCGGCACGCCGACGCCGTCGTGACCTACGGGCCGCACGTCAGCCGCTACGTCGCCGGCTACCGCGGCCATGACGACGACGTCTTCGTCGCGCCGCAGTCGGTCGACGGCGCGCTGTTCGGGCGCCCGGTCACGGCGGCCGAGACGGCCGCCTGGCGCGCCGCCAACGGACTGCCGGCCGACGCGCCGCTGCTGCTGTATGTCGGCCGGCTGGTGCCGGAGAAGGGGATCGAGGTCCTGCTCGACGCCTGGCGCCGCGTGCATGCCGCTCGTCCGGAGGCCCGTCTCGTCGCGATCGGCGACGGCGAGCTGGCGCCGCAGGTCGCGGCGAGCGCCGGCGTCGACCTGCTGACGCCCCTCGGCGGCGAGCAGCTGCCGGTCGCCTATGCGGCCGCGAGCGCGGTGACGCTGCCGTCGATCCCCACGCCGCGCTTCCGCGAGCCGTGGGGGCTCGTCTGCAACGAGGC
>DATIOB010000758.1:0-3269 GCA_035473605.1 Conexibacter sp. | reverse complement strand
GCCGATGTAGCCCGAGGCCGACCACAGCGCCGTCACGAGGCCGACGCCGAGCAGCGCGCCGGCGCCGCCCTTGTCTCTGACGATGCCGCTGATCGACGTCTCGACGGTGTCGGCGGTCGAGCCGGGCGCGACCTCGCGCACGATGTCGAGCATCGCGTTGACGGTGCGTGGATACTCGCCGAAGACCCCGACGAGGGCGACCAGCACGATCAGCAGCGGGAACAGCGACAGCACCGAGTAGTAGGTCAGCGCCGCCGCCCAGTCCTGCAGCCCGTCCTCCTTGAAGCCCTTGCCGGCGCGCTTGAACGTCGCCAGCCAGCCGCGCCGCTCGATCTCGGTGGGGGAGTCGGGCGCGTCGGGGTCGCGCTCGGCGGTCTCGGCCGCCTGCGCGGGGGTGGGGACCTGCTGCGCGTCGGTGCGCGTCGGTGTGTCGGCGGCCGCCGCGGCATCCTGCGCCTTGACGCGCTCCGGCGACGGCTCACCGAGCGGATTGGTCTCGGCGGGTGGGGCGGCGGTTTCGCCGGCGGTCGACCGCCGCTCAGCTGCGGCGTCGGCCGGCTGGACGGCGTCGTCGCCGCGATCGCCCCGGAAGCGGCCGATCAGGCCGCCGCTGCGCCGGCGGGTCTGCGCCATCGTCTACCGCTTCGCGATCCGCAGGGCGATCAGCCCCGCGAGGGCCGCGCCGGCGGCGATCAGCGGCGTGCGGTGCTCGTTTGCCTGCCGCTTCGCCAGCTCGAACCGCTCGCGCGCGTGCGCCTTCACATCGGCCTTGATCGCCAGCGCGGCGACCGTGTCGCCCAGCTCGTTGCGCGTCTGCTCGATCTGCGCGCGCAGCGCGACCGGATCGCCCTCGGCGAGCGTCAGTGCTGACGTGCCGTTCGTGCTCGCGACTTCGCCCATTGCACGTCCTCCTTCACGGTCTCGACGGTCTGCTCCGGCATCGGCGGCGTCGCCTGCGCCACCTGCTTCTTCCCGGCCAACGCGGCGATCCCGGCGACCGCGAACAGCACGACCGCGACGATCAGCGCCGCCAGCCACGTCGCGACGGCGAGGCTCAGCGCGACGATCGCCGCCGTCACGAGTGCGCCGACACCGTACAGCCCGGCGACGGCGGCGCCGCCGAACATGCCTGCGCCGCGCCCGGCGCGCTTGCCCTTCTCCGACAGCTCCGCCTTCGCGAGCGCGACCTCTTCGCGCACCAGCAGCGAAGCCTGGTCCGAGAGTCGCTTCAGCAGCTCAGCCATCGGCAGCTCGGCGAGCCGCGCGTCATGGCCGGGGTCGTGCGGCGGTGTGCCGTTGGTGCGAATGCCGCTCATCTGACGCCACCTCCTGGCGGTTGCCGACGCTCCTTCCTTACCCGGTCGGGCTGCCGGCACACGCACAGCTCGGCGCGCGGCGGCGCGGGAACGCTAGGGCTTCACGGAGAAGAGGTCGTCTGACAGCGGTGTGATCCCTTCGGCCGCCGCGTACCCCAGCGGGTCGACGCCGTAGATCTGCTGGAGCGTGCGCAGCAGCGTGAAGGCGTTGGCCGGCCTCGCGTCGACCCTGCCGGCGGGCGTGTGGGAGGAGATCAGCAGCGCGCCCACGGGTGTGCCGGCGCCGGCAGCGGCGGCATCGCCGACGTTGGGGTATCTGAGCGGGCCGAAGGTTCTGGGGGTGGGCGCGGGCGGCTCGGCAGGCGTCGTCGGCGCGGTGCTCGTCGGCGGCGGCTCGGCAGGCGTCGTGGCGGTTGGCTCGACGGGGACCGTCGGCGCGGGGAGCGGCGTCGTCGGGGTGGTGGCGGTCGGCGGCGCGGGTGTCTCCGCGGCCGGCGGTTGGTCGCCGACGATGACGATCAGCCCGCCGTTGGCATAGGCGAGCGAGTTCTGGATCTGCGGGACGACCCGTGCGAGGAATCTGTCGGCGTCGGTGGAGTCCTGTTGGGCGTCGCTGGCGATCCAGGAGAGGGCGGGGGTCGTCTCGGTCTCTCTCAGGTCCTTCTCCAACTGCGTCAGCGGAACGTTGTGCTCATCGCAGTCATCGGCCTCGAAGGCGCCGCGGAACCAGAGGAAGGGGTTGCGGCGGGTGGTGGCGGCGTTGGTTCTGCACACGTCTGTGGTGGCTTCGGCAGCCGGCTCGACGTATGCCTTCCATGTTCTCTCCAGCGCGCGCAGCTGGTCGCCGAGGTGGCCGGTCTCAAAGCCGTAGACGCAGCCGTCGCCGCCGGTCTGGCCGTCGGCGAGCGCGTCGGCCGGTCTCACGTCGCCGAAGGTCGCGCAGTCGTCGAGCGTCTGGGGTGTCGGGCCCTGGCCGCTGATGAGCGCGATGCGGTTGGCGAGCGTGCCGCGCGCGATGGTGCGGTAGTCGGACAGGAGCGTGCCGCTCTTGGTGAGGGTGTCGGTGAGGTAGGGGGCGGCGGTCGCGTCTCTGGTGAGCGCGGTGATGTCGGTGGCGCCGAGCGCGATCAGGAAGACGTGCCTGATCGGCGAGGTCTCGGCGGGCGCCTCGGCCGGCGGCGTCTCCTCCCGCGGCGTCTCTTCGGCCGGGACCTCTTCCTCCGCGGCCGGCGTCTCTGCGGCCGGGACCTCTTGCGGCGCGGCCGGCGTCTCCCTCAACGGCTCCTCGACCGCGGGCTCGAGGGAGTCCTCGACGAGCGGCGCAGGCGGCTCTTCAGCGACCGGAGGTGCCTGCGCGACGACCTGCTGCGCGACCGGCGCGGGCAGCACGACGGTGAACGGCGGTTGGGCGGAGCCGGCCAGCGAGGCCGGGACGCTCGTGCCGGTCACGATGACGAGCCCGACGAGCGACGCGAGCGCGACCGGCAGCGCCGCACGGCGGCGGCGTCGTGTCGCGAGCACCGAAGGACTGCTGCTGGTGGACGGCAGCAGAGTTGCGGTGCTCGCGGCGGGCGCGGGGTCGGCGGGTGTTGGCGGGCCGAACAGGAGCGTGCGCGGATCGGCGCCGGCCTGGCGTGCGCCGCAGACGACGCACCAGCGCTGCTCGGCGGCGAGCGCGGCGGCGCACTCATGGCAGCGCGCGGTCGTCATCGCGCCGGCGGCTCCTCGGCCGGTTCGTGGACGCCGAAGGGAGCGTCGAGTGCGGCGGGGGCCGGCGTCGGCGCCGCCGGGGGCGCCGAGGGCGCACCGGCATGCTGCACCTGCACGAGCTGGAAGGCGCAGTGGGAGCAGTAGACCGCGCCGCGCGCGTAGAGCGTGCCGCACTGGGGGCACGCTCCGGCGGCGCCGGTCGTGTCGAGGCGGAGCAGGTGCTCGACCTCGCCCAGTCTCGCG
>DATIOB010000757.1:0-22878 GCA_035473605.1 Conexibacter sp. | reverse complement strand
CGGTCGAGGCCGAACGGGTTGCCGATCGCGACCGCGAAGTCGCCGACGGCGACGTTGCGCGAGTCGGCGAAGGCGAGTGGTCTGACGCCACTGGGGACGCGATCGGACTCGATCGAGACGACCGCGAGGTCCGACGACTCGTCGGTGCCGAGCACGTCGCCGTCGATCGAGGCGCCGTCCTGGCCGAACTTGACGACGACGTGGCTGCTGTCGCCGACGACGTGGTAGTTGGTGACGACCGTGCCTCTGTCGTCGATCAGGAAGCCCGTTCCCTGGCCGGTGGTCGTGCGGACCGAGACGACGGCGGGGCTGGCGGCGGCGTAGATGGCGCCCGCGCGCGTCTGCCCGGCGGCCGGTCTGATCGGTCTGCTGGAGAGGGCGGGGAGCGGATCGGTGCCGCCTTCGCCGCCGTCGAGCAGGTAGACGCCCGCGGCGATCCCGCCGCCGACGGCCAGCAGCACGACCAGCAGGCCGAGGACGAAGGTGGAGCGGCGGCGCCTGGGCGGCGCGGGCGGCTCTTCAGGCGCGCCCGCGGCGCGCGGCGGCGGCGTGCGATGCAGCGCGGTGGCGCCGTCGTCGCGTGATTGGTCGGACTCGGCACGCCACTCGCCGGTCCACAGATGTCTCGGTGACCCCATCGGTAGAGATGAGGCTACCCACGGACCCAAAGGCCAACTTAACGTTGGCCCCGCTTAGGATGAGAGCCATGCCCTGGCACGTCTACCTCTCCGGCGAGATCCACAGCGACTGGCGTCTGCGGATCGCCAACGCGATCCTCGACGAGGACCTCGACATCGAGCTGAGCGCTCCCGTCACCAACCACGCCAACAGCGACGGCGGCGGCGTCGCGATCCTCGGCGAGCAGCCGAGCGACTATTGGCGCGACCACGTCGGCGCCGGCCTCAACGCGATCCGCACGCGCACGCTGATCGAGCAGTCCGACGTCGTCGTCGTGCGCTTCGGCGACGAGTACAAGCAGTGGAACGCGGCCTTCGACGCCGGCTACGCGGCGGCGCTCGGCAAGCCGCTGATCACGCTCCACCCGGAGCAGCACGACCATGCGCTGAAAGAGGTCGACCGCGCCGCGCTCGCCGTCGCGCGCGAGCCCGAGCAGGTCGTCGACATCCTCCGCTACGTGCTCAACGGGAAGCTGCCGAAGCGCCGCTGAACCGCATCGCAGGGGATCGACCCACCGCTTCCCGGGGTAGAACCGGGGAGAACGAGGAGGAGGTCCCATGTACGCAGCAGCGCGCACACGTCGCCTGCTCGCGGTCGGTGCGGGCGCGCTCGTGCTCGGACTCGCCGGCTGCGGCAGCGACGACGACGACGGTGGAGGGGGAGGGACGACGACAGGGGGCGGCGCCGCGCAGGCGCCGGCGGACACGTCGTTCGAACTGACGATCGGCGACCTGGTGCCGCTGACCGGCGACCTGTCGCCGTTCGGCCCGCCCGGACGCAAGTCGGCCGATCTGGCGGTGTCCCAGATCGAGGCGGCGATGAGAGAGGCCGGCGTCGACACGACGGTCTCGGTCGAGCACAGAGACACCGAGTCGAGCCCGCAGTCGGCCGTGCAGGCGGCGCGGCAGATGATCTCGGGCGGGGCCGCCTGCCTCGCCGGCCCGTGGGCGTCGTCGGAGACGCTCGCGGTCGCGGAGTCGGTCGCCGCGCGCCAGAGAACGCCGATCATCTCGCCGTCGTCGACCGACGCGGCGATCACCGATCTCGACGACGACGGCTTCGTCTGGCGCACCGCGCCGTCGGACAACCTGCAGTCGCGGGCGCTCGCCGACACGGTCGAGAGAGAGCTGGGCGGAACCGACTTCACGCTCTCGCTCGCGGCGCGCAACGACGCGTACGGCCAGGGCTTCATCGAGAAGTTCAGAACGGCGTGGGAGGAGAAGGGCGGCAGAACGACCGGCCCGGTCCTCTACGACCCCGAGCAGCCGAGCTACAACTCAGAGGCGGCGGAGATCGTCGCGGGCAACCCCGACGCGTACGTGATCATCGACTTCTTCGAGACGTACGGGAAGATGGGCGCCTCGTTGGTGCGCACGGGCGAGTTCGACGCCGGCAGACTGTTCACCGCCGACGGCCTCGCCTCCGACAGAGTCCCCGACACGATTCCGCTCAGAGCGCTCGCGGGCGCGCGCGGGACCCGTCCGGGCACGCCGGAGTCCGGCGCCGCCGTCGAGCAGTTCGCCAGCATCTACAGAGCAGCCGGCGGCGCTCCGCGGCAGACGTTCGACGCGCAGAACTTCGACGCGACGATGCTCTGCTACCTCGGCGCGCTCGCGGCCGGCTCGGCCGACGGCGCCGAGATCGCCGCGCAGCTGCAGGCGGTCTCCGGTCCGCCCGGGAGAAGATTCACCTTCCTCGAGCTGGCCGACGGCATCAGAGCGATCGCGGCCGGCGAGGAGGTCGACTTCGACGGCGTCACCGGTCCGATCGACTTCGACGACAACGGCGACCCGACGGCCGCCACCTACGAGGTCTACAGATACGGCGCCGACGGCGTCCTGAGAGTCGAGCGGCAGTTCGAGGCGAGCGCCGCCGAGAGATAGATGCGCGCGCCACTGGCCACCGCGCTGGGGCTGACGGCGGCGATCGGGGTCGTCCTGATCGCCGCCTACGGTCTCCACGACGTCGCGCAGCGCGGAGTCAACGGGCTCGTCTCGGGCAGCTACTTCGCGCTCGGCGCGGTCGGCCTGACGCTCGTCTACGGGACGCTGCGGCTCGTCAACTTCGCCCACGGCGACCTGCTCACGTTCGGGGCCTACATGGCCTTCCTGGCGAACGTCACGTGGGGGCTGCCGATCGTCGCCGCGGTCCTCTTCGCCGTCGTCGTGACGGCGGCGCTCGGCGTCTTGAGCGAGCGCGTGATGTGGCGGCCGATGCGCGCCAGAGGGGCCGGGCTGCTGCAGCTGATGCTGATGACGCTGGGGCTCGCGTTCGTGATCCGCTACGGGATCCAGATGATCTGGGGCACGCTGCCGCGCCGCCTCGACGTCGACGTGACGGCGTCGGTCAGCTTCCTCGGGCTGCGGATCGGCCGCACCGAGCTGATCGTCGTGGTCGTCGGCTTCGTGACGCTGCTGGCCGTCGGGCTGATGCTGCGGGTCACGTCGCTCGGCCGCCAGATGCGCGCGCTCGCCGACGACATGGCGCTCGCCGAGGTGACCGGGATCGACACCGACCGCGTGATCGTCGCGACCTGGATCTTCGCCGCCGGGCTCGCCGGCCTCGCCGGCGTGCTGTACACGGCGGCGATCGGGACGATGACGCCGAACCTCGGCTTCTTCCTGCTGCTGAGCCTGTTCGCGGCGGTGATCCTGGGCGGCATCGGCAACGCCTACGGCGCGCTCGCCGGCGGGCTGCTGCTCGGGCTGGCGCAGGAGTGGTCGACGCTCGTGATCGACGCGCGCTGGAAGGTCGCGGTCGGCTTCGCGATCCTGATCCTGGTGCTGATCGTGCGGCCGCAGGGGCTGTTCGGACGCGCGGAGCGGACCGCATGACGCTCTTCGCGATCAGCCTCGACGCGCTCACCGCGGCCGACTTCTGGATCGGCGTCGGCGTGCTCGCGGGCACCTACACGATCTTCACGCTCGGCCTGCAGCTGAACGTCGGCTTCACCGGGATCGTCAACTTCGGCCAGGCCGGCTTCATGGCGATCGGCGCCTACTCGATGGGGATCCTCGTCGTCAGAGCGGGCTGGTCGCTGTGGGCGGCGCTGCCGGCCGCGACGTTGATCGCGATGGCGGCCGGCGTGCTGATCGGGCTGCCGTCGCTGCGATTGCGGGCCGACTACTTCGCGATCGTGACGATCGCCTTCGCCGAGATCGTCCGCTACGTGGCGCAGAACGCGCGCGGGCTGACCGGCGGCAACCAGGGCCTGCTCGGCTTCGACGACCAGTGGCTCGACCTCTCCGACACGATCCTCGGCTGGCTGCCGCAGGCGTGGCAGGACCAGTTCCTGCTGCCGCTGCTGCTGGTCGTGTGGGCGACCGTCGCGCTGCTGACGGTGCTGTTGATCGTGCTTCAGCGCAGCCCGTGGGGGCGCGTCCTGCGGGCGATCCGCGAGGACGAGGACGCCGCCCGCGCGCTCGGCAAGAACGTGCTCGCGTACAAGCTGCAGTCGATCGCGCTGGCGGCCGCGCTCGGCGCGATCGCCGGCTACTTCCTCGCGCTCAACCTGTCGTTCCTGAGCCCGGAGTCGTTCGAGCCGCAGTTCACCTTCATCGGCTTCACGATCCTGATCCTCGGCGGGCTCGCCAGCTACGTCGGCGTCGCGCTCGGCTCGCTGATCATCTGGACGCTGCTGGAGCTGACGCGTTTCATCGAGCTGCCGCTGGCGGCCGAGAAGGTCGCGGCGCTGCGCTTCGTGATCGTCGGCGTCGCGCTGATCGTGCTCGTCGCCTTCCGCCCGCAGGGGATCCTCGGCAAGAAACAGGAGATGGTGCTGCGTGAGTGAGGCGGCTTCATCGCAGCCGCAGCCGCTGCTGCGGGTCGAGGGCGTCGTGAAGCGCTTCGGCGGCGTGCGCGCGGTCGACGGCGCCAGCTTCGTCGTGCAGCGCGGCTCGATCACGGCGCTGATCGGCCCCAACGGCGCCGGCAAGACAACGCTCTTCAACGTCGTCACGGGCTTCCAGCGCGGCGACGACGGCGCGGTGGTCTACGACGGCCGCGCGATCCTCGGGCGGCCGGCGTGGGCGATCGCGCGGCGCGGCCTCGTGCGCACCTTCCAGATCACGAAGGCGCTCGCCGCGATGCCGGTGATCGACAACATGACGCTCGCCGCGCCGCACCAGCCCGGTGAGCAGATCGCGACGCTGCTCGTGCGCCCGCGCGCGTCGCGCCGGCGCGAGCACGAGGTGCGCGAGCGCGCCGGGGAGCTGCTGGAGACGTTCGGGCTGGCCGACAAGCGTGACGACTACGCCGGCACGCTGTCGGGCGGGCAGCGCAAGCTGCTGGAGCTGGCGCGCGTGCTGATGGCCGAGCCGCGGATGGTGCTGCTCGACGAGCCGATGGCCGGTGTCAACCCGACGCTCGGCGGGCGGCTGCTGGAGCACGTGCACGAGCTGCGCGAGCGCGACGGCACGACCTTCCTGCTGATCGAGCACGACATGGAGGTCGTGATGGGCCACTCCGACCGCGTCGTCGTGATGGCGCAGGGCGCGGTGATCGCGGAGGGCACGCCCGCGGCGGTCCGCAACGACCCGCGCGTGATCGACGCCTACCTCGGAGGCCGTGCGGCGTGAGCGACGAGGTGCTGCTGCGGACCGAGGGGCTCGTCGCCGGCTACGTGCCGGAGGTCGACATCCTCGGCGGCGTCGACCTCGAGCTGCGCGCCGGCGAGGTCGTCACGATCGTCGGTCCCAACGGCGCCGGCAAGTCGACGCTGCTGAAGGCCGTCTTCGGCCTGCTGAAGCCGCGCGCCGGGCGGATCCTGCTGCGCGGACGCGACATCGCCGGCGGGCGCACGCACGACATATCGCGCTCCGGCGTCAGCTACGTGCCGCAGTTGGCCAACGTCTTCCCGAGCTTGACGGTGGAGGAGAACCTCGACCTCGGCACGCTCGCGCGCCGCGGCGCCGATGCGAGCGCGCGCACCGCCGCGATGTACGAGATGTTCCCGCGCCTGGCCGAGCGCAGACGGCAGCAGGCCGGGACGATGTCCGGCGGCGAGCGGCAGATGGTCGCGATGGCGCGCGCGCTGATGCCGGCGCCGGAGATCCTGCTGCTGGACGAGCCCTCCGCCGGCCTCTCGCCGCAGTTCGTCGACGTGATCTTCGAGAAGGTCGCCGAGATCAACGGCCACGGCGTGACGGTGCTGATGGTCGAGCAGAACGCGCGCCGCGCGCTGGCGATGTCGGCGCGCGGCTACGTGCTCGACCTCGGCCGCAACCGCTTCGAAGGGCCGGGCAGGGAGCTGCTGGAGGACCCGAGAGTGGCGCAGCTCTACCTCGGCGGGCGGGGTGGTTCCTGAGGCACCCTGCTGACTGCGGCCGTGCAGCAGTCGCGTGATGGACTCCGCGGCGAGGCGCGCTGAATCGTCACGCTCCGCCACCGCTCTCCCACGCCTTCGCAAATTCTCTGCGGCAACGCGCGCTCGTCGTTGCAGAGCGTGGGCGGGCAGGCCGTACGGTCGGGCGATGGAGCCGAACTGGACAGTCGCCTTCTACGAGACGGCGCGCGGCGAGGTGCCCGCGCGAGATTTCCTGATCTCGTGTCCGACGCCAGTGCGGGCGACGCTGGTGAAGATCGTTGCCACGGTGGTCGCAGCCCCGCCGCCAACGTTCGCCGCCAGTCACCTCTGGCATGCGATGCACGGCTCGATGAAAGGGCTGCACGAAGCGCGGGATCGCCATGGAGATCGGCTGTATCGCCTCTTCTGCGTCGTCGATGCCAAAGCGATCCTGTACGGACACGATCGGCGACTTGTGACGCTCATCGACGGCGAAAGCAAACAAGTTCGCAGCGAGATGCCAGAACGGGTGTACCGGCGCGTCCGGGGCCATCGTGACGACTACCTGCACCACCGACGAAGCGCGCCGGTCCCTCCCTCCGACAAGGAACATTGATGTTATGGTTGTCAGTGTGAAGAGCAGAAAGGAAGAAGGTCGCGCCGTCTCTCGGTCCGGTGCGGCTTTCGAGCAGTGGTTCGACGAGCAGATGGAGGATCCTGAGTTCCGCGACGCCTACGAGCGCGCCGGCGCGAAGATCAGGAGCACCGTCCAGCTGATGCGCGCGCTCGATCTGCTGCGCGAACAGGTGGGGCTGTCGAAGGCCGAGGTCGCGCGGCGGATGGGGCGCAAGCCGGAGGCGGTCTCCCGGCTGCTGCGCAGCGGCAGCAGCAACCCGACGCTGGAGACGCTGGTCGAGCTGGTCACGGCGCTCGACCTGCAGCTGGAGCTGCGGATCACGAGACGGCCGCGCAACGCGCCGCTCGACCGCCCGCACGTGACGTTCAGCGCGCGACTGTGACCGATGCCGCCGCCAGATAGGCGGCGAGCATGTCGACCGTCGCGGCCGTCCAGGCGGCGGGTGGGCGGTCGGCGGCGGGGTGGATGACGAGCGTGTGGGTGATCGACTCGACCGTCTGCACGACGAGGCGCGCGGCCAGGTCGGGATCGGCGACGCGCACCTCGGGGCAGGCGCGCAGCCAGGCTGCGATCGCGTCGGCGGCTTGGGTGGAAAGGCCGTCGAGGCGGCGGCGCAGCGCCGGCGGTCGCGGCGCCTCCTCGAACAGCACGCGATGGAGGCCGGGCCGCTCGGCGTGCAACGCGACCATCGCGGCGACGAGCGCCTGGAGGCCGTCGCGGAGGGAGGGCGCCGCGCCGGTCGCCTCCGGCCGCGCATCGGCGTCCGCGGTGGGCGGCGGCGCGCCAGCCAACCACCTTGCCAACGGCACCAGCGCGGCCTCCGCCTCGGCGACGTGGCGCTCGACCAGCGCCAGCAGGATCGCGTCCTTGCTCGGGAAGTACTGGTAGAGCGAGCCGATCGAGACGCCGGCGCGCGCGGCGATCCGGTTGGTCGTGCCGGCGGCGTAGCCGTGGCGCTCGAAGACCTGAGCAGCGGCTTCCAGCAGCGCCTCGACCGTCTCGCGCGAGCGCGCTTGACGCGGCTGCTTGCGGGCTCTGAGGGATCTCGTCGGCATCTGCGGAGCGGCAGGCGGAATGCGAGTAGCGTAAACGCGAGCTTTTGCTCAGGATATTGCCCATGGCCGTGATACGCGTCTCCACCGATCTGCCGCTCGCCGCCGAACGGGCCTGTGCGCTCGCGCGCCGGCCGGCGCTGTTCGCCTTCGTCGTCAAGCCGGTCTTCCGCGTCACCGGCCTTCCGCGCGACCGCGACTTCGAGCTGAGCGCCGCCCCCGGAGACGAGCTGAGCGCGCGGCTGTGGTGGTTCGGCGTCATCCCGGCCTGGCGCCATCACCTGCGCATCGTCGCGCTCGAACCGCGCGAGCTGCTCACGCACGAGCACGGCGGCCTGCTGCGCAGCTGGAACCACCGCCTCACGTTCGAGCCGCGCGGCGACGCCGCCTGCCGCTACACCGACGAGGTGACGCTCGACGCCGGCCCGGCGACGCCGCTGGTGCGGCTGTTCGCCCACGGTCTCTTCCGCTGGCGCCAGGCGCGCTGGCGGGCGCTCGCGCGGGTCATCGCGTAGCGTCTGCGCGACCGAACGCGACAGGCACGGAGGACCGCATGCTGGCCGAGACGATCAGAGGGTTGATGGGGAGCGCGCGCGACGATCTCGCGGCGCTCGTCGCGTTCAGATCGATCGCCGATCCGCAGCAGTTCCCCGCCGAGGAGTGCATCGCGGCCGGGCAGTACGTGATCGACGCCTTCAGAGCGCTCGGCTTCGACGACGCGCGCTTCGAGCAGACCTCCGACGGCCACCCGGCCGTCGTCGGCTCCGCGGCGGGACCGCCCGGCGCCCCGACCGTGCTGCTCTACTGCCACTACGACGTGCAGCCGCCGCTCGGCGACGGCGACTGGACAACGCCCGTCTTCGAGCTGACCGAGCGCGAGGACGGCCGCTGGTACGGACGCGGCGCGGCCGACTGCAAGGGCAACATCGCGCTGCACCTGACCGCCCTGCGCGCGCTCAGAGCGACGGGCGACGGCGCGTATCCGGTCAACCTCAAGCTGATCTCCGAGGGCGCCGAGGAGCAGGGGACCGACGGCATGGAGCAGTTCGTGCCGGCCAACGCCGAGCTGCTGCGCGCCGACGCGGTGATCGTCGCGGACACCGGCAACGTCGCCGCCGGGGTGCCGACGCTGACGACCGCGCTGCGCGGCACCACGACGGTCGACGTGACCGTCCGGACGCTCGCGACGCCGATGCACTCCGGCATGTTCGGCGGCCCGGCGCCGGATGCGCTCGTCGCGCTCGTGAAGATCCTTGCGACGCTCCACGACGAGCGCGGCAACACGACCGTCGAGGGGCTCGACGCGACGCAGCGCTGGAGCGGCGTCGACTACCCGCCGGAGCGCTTCCGCGCCGACGCGAACGTGCTCGACGGGGTCGAGCTGGTCGGCGACGGCCCGCCCGCCGACATGCTGTGGGCGCGGCCGGCGCTGACCGTGCTGGGGATCGACTGCCCGCCGGTCGTCGGCTCCTCGAACTCCGTCCCGGCGGCGGTGCGCGCGCGGCTGAGCCTGCGCGTGCCGCCCGGCACCGATCCGGTCGCGGCGCGCGGCCTGCTCGCCGCGCACGTCGAGCGGGTCGCGCCGTGGGGCGTGCAGCTGACGGTCGAGCCGGGCGAGGCGGGGCCGCCGTTCGTCGGCTCGACGGCCGGGCCGGCCTACGACGCGATGGTCGAGGCGATGCGCGAGTCGTACGGCCGCGAGCTGACGACCGCCGGCGCGGGCGGCTCGATCCCGCTCTGCAACGTGCTCGCCGAGACCTTTCCCGAGGCCGAGATCCTGCTGCTCGGCGTCGAGGAGCCGACCTGCCTGATCCACGCACCGAACGAGTCGGTCGATCCCAGCGAGATCGAGCGGCTCGCGCACGCGGAGGCGCGCTTCCTGCAGCGCTACGCCGAGACGTTCGGCGGCGCGTAGGGCGCTCGTCCGCCTCAGCGCGGGTGCGTCGCGCTGACGCGGCCCAGCGGCGCGCCCGCAACGGGGCGCGCCGTGTGCAGTTGGCTGCGCAGCGCGCGAGCACCCGCGGCGGTGAGCGTGAAGCGGGCTCCTCTGCGGCGGGCCAGCGTCACGCTCCGTCTTCCGACCCGTGCGTCCAGGCTCGCGGCTGAGAGACGGAAGCGGTCGAGCGTGAGGCGGTGCATTCCCGCGTGCAGGAACAGCCCGCCGCGCGGGTCGCCGCCCGGCAGCCGCAGCCGGTCGCCGCGCAACGTCGCCGGATAGGTCCCGGAGACGATGAAGCCGTCCCGGTTGAAGCCCCTCACCAACGACCGGTCGAGATCGATGGTGAGGGTGGGGGCCGTGACGGCGATCGCGGCGAGCAGCGTCAGCACGCCCGCGAGGCTATCTCCCCAGCTCCGCCTGACGCAGCTCGATGCGGCGGATCTTGCCGGTCAGCGTCTTCGGCAGGTCGCTGACGAACTCGATCTTGCGCGGGTAGGCGTACGCCGAGAGGCGGCCGCGCACGTGGGTTCTGATCGAGTCGGCGAGCGCGTCGCTGCCCTCGAAGCCGTCGGCCAGCACGACGAACGCCTTCACGACGTTGCCCTTGACCGGGTCGGGCGAGGCGACCGCGGCGGCCTCGCGCACGGCCGGGTGCTCCAGGCACGCCGACTCGACCTCGAACGGGCCGATCCGGTAGCCGGCGGCGATGATCACGTCGTCGGCGCGGCCCTCGTACCAGTAGTAGCCGTCCTCGTCCTCGGAGGCGGCGTCCTTGGTGTGGAACCAGTCGCCGCCGAAGGTCGCCTCGCTCTCCTCCGGACGGCGCCAGTAGCCGAGCGGGTAGTGCGGGTTGGTGCGCGCGCGCAGGCAGATCTCGCCGCGCTCGCCCTGGGCGACCGGCCGCTCGTCCTCGTCGAGGATCGCGACCTCCCAGCCTGGCATCGGCTTGCCCATCGAGCCCTCGCGCACCTCCATCCACGGCACGTTGCCGACGAGCGGATACGACTCCGTCAGCCCGTAGTAGTCGAGCACGGTGACGCCGTACTGCTCGCGGAACCAGCGGATCGCCTCGGGGTTGAGCGGCTCGCCGGCGGAGCAGACGCGGCGGAAGACCTGCGGGAAGCGCTCGCCGGCGTCCTCCAGCGTCATCATCGCCCGCATCGCCGTCGGCGTCGTGAAGACGTTGGTGACCTCGTGGCGCGAGAGGAAGTCGAGCTGGTCGGCCGGGTCGAAGCCGCCTCTGCGCTGGTAGACGACCTGCGTCGCGCCGAGCCGCCACGGTCCCAGCAGCGGCGCGATGCCGGCCGCCCACGCCCACTCGCCCATGCCGTGGAAGCGCTCGCCCTCCTGCACTTCGTGCGACCAGACGAACTCCTCGTGGCCGAGGATGTAGCGATGGGCGTGGACGATCCCCTTCGCCAGCCCGGTCGTGCCGGAGGTGTAGTACAGCTGCGCCGGATCGTCGGCGGAGGTGTCCGTCGCGACGTGGTCCTTCGGCGCGGTCGCCAGCAGCCTCGCGCCGGCGTCGCCGTCGATCACGAAGACGTCCTCGACGAGGCTCGCGTCGAAGCGCTCGACGTTGGCGACGTCGGTCACCAGCAGCCGCGGCTCGCTGTCGGCGAGGCGGTGGCGGATCCCCTCGTCGCCGTAGAGGACCGACATCGACAGCAGCACCGCGCCGAGCTTCCAGGTGGCGAGGAAGACGGCGGCCGTCTCCGGCGTCGGCGGCAGCACGACGGCGACGCGGTCGCCGCGCCCGACGCCGTGCGCCTTCAGCACGTGCGCGGCCTGGTTGGCGAGGTCCTGCAGCTCACCCCAGCTGACGTCGCGGCGGGCGCCGTCCCAGCGCTCCCAGATCATCGCCAGGCCGTCGCGCGGGTGCTTGTCGCAGACGTCGTGCGCGATGTTGTAGCGCGCTGGAACGTCCCAGCGGTGCTCGGCGCGGACCTGCTCGTAGGACCTCGTGACAGGGCTCGTCCGGGTGAGGGTGCTCATCTCGTCTCCTTCACTGCGGCGCTCGACGTGAGTACGGCTCACAGCGCCAGATCGGTCAGCACGATCGCGGTCGTCATCAGCGCGATCGCGAGCGCGGGCGGGTCGACGTGCGTGTCGCCGTGGATCAGGAACAGGCGCGCGCACAGCTCACCGAGCAGCGCGCCGAGCACGCCGCAGAGCGCGCCGACCGCGACGATCGTCAACACGCTGCCCCCGGCGGCGGCGACGAAGCCCGCGGCGACGGCCGCCGGCAGCGTCATGTGGTGGGTCACCGGCACCGAGGCGCCGACGACCAGCAGCGCCAGCAGGCTCGCCGAGACGCCGAAGCCGATCACCGTCGCCGCGCCGACATAGGCGCTGTCGACGGCGTTCAGCTCGGCCAGCACCCATGCGGAGGCGATGCCGGAGACGAGGCCCAGGAGGGCGGCCTGGCTCCAAGCTCTCTGCCACGGCACCCAGGTCGGTTCCGGCTCGGCCGGCAGCGCCTCGGCGCCGAGTGCGTCGGCCTCCTGCGAGCCGCCGGCCATGATCGGCCGCGCGCGGCGCTGGGGGCGGGCGCCGAGCAGGCCGCCGGCGCCGAAGGCGAAGCGCGCCACGACCGCGGTGATGCCGACCGACAGCGCGACGGTGTCGGTGTAGAAGCCCGTCCCGTCGCTCTTGGCCAGCAGCTCCACGAGCAGCTGCTGGATCGCGTAGCCGCCGACCCCGAAGAGGCCGCCGATCACGATCGGGTCGGGCTTGCCGAGACTGGCCAGCGGGGTCGCGATGTCGCGTCCCGTCTCGACGTAGCCGCGGCGCGCCGCGTAGGCGACCGCGGCGACGGCGCCCGCGAAGGCGACGTGGGGACCGAAGACCGGTCCGAAGGCCATCGTGCCGAGCACGTCCACTCTGCCGCCCGCGAGCGCGACCGCGACGCCGAGCAGCACGAGCGTGCCGGCGAGCGCGAAGGCGATCAAGGCGCCGCAGAGCGCGCCGAAGCAGCCACCCGCGAACGCAGCGAGCAGCATCGACAGGCTGAAGTCCATCGTTCACTCTCCTCTTTGACGGTGACCCGTCTCTCCGGAAGGCGACGCTACGGCGCACGGTGTTGCAGCACGGCTGCCGAGTGGAAACGTTGCGGATGTGTTGCAGCCGCGCTTGCCGAGCGGTGAAGAACCGGGAAGGATCGCCAGCAGTCGGAGTGGAGTGAATTCCATCCCGCTGAGGAGAGAGATCTTTATGAACCTGATCGTCGGTGTCGACATCGGGAACTCGACGACTGAGGCATGCGTTGCCGCGGTCGAGGGAGGCGACGTCGCCTACCTCGGCTCGGGGCTCGCTGCGACGACCGGCGTCAAGGGCACGGCGCCGAACGTGACCGGCGCCGGCCGTGCGATCGGCCATGCGCTGAGAGCGGCCGGCCGCACGCTGCAGGAGGTCGACGCGATCCTCCTCAACGAGGCGACGCCGGTGATCAGCGGGCTCGCGATGGAGACGATCACCGAGACGATCATCACGGAGTCGACGATGATCGGTCACAACCCGCAGACGCCCGGCGGGGAGGGGCTCGGCGTCGGCGTCACGATCGCCTTCGAGGCGCTCTCGCAGCAGCAGGTCGCGCCCGGCGACGAGGCCGTCATCGTCGTGATCCCGGCGAGCGTCGACTTCGAGGAGGCGGCGCTCGTGCTCAACGCCGCCGTCGCGCGCGGCGTCGCCGTCAGCGGCGCGATCGCGCAGCGCGACGACGCGCGCCTGATCGCCAACCGCCTCGTCCAGCTGATCCCGATCGTCGACGAGGTCACGCACGTCGAGCGCGTCCCGCTCGGGATGGCGGCCGCCGTCGAGGTCGCCGCGCCCGGCCGCACCGTCCGCACGCTCGCCAACTCCTACGGCCTCGCGACCGTCTTCGAGCTGACGCCGGAGGAGACGCGCGTCGTCGCGCCGGTCGCCCGCGCGCTGATGGGGACGCGCTCGGCGGTCGTCGTGCGCACGCCCGGCGGCGACGTGACCGACCGCCGCATCCCCGCCGGCACGCTCGAGCTGCACGGCGAGCGCGCGAAGAAGGCGGTCGACGTCAACGGCGGCGCCGCCGAGATCATGGACGCGCTGCGGCGCGTGCAGCCGCTGACCGACGTCGTCGGCGAGGCCGGCTCGCACGTCGGCGGGATGCTCGCCGGCGTGCGCGAGACGATGGCCGACCTGACCGGCGACCCCGTCGACACGGTCCGGATCCGCGACGTGCTCGCGGCCGACACGTTCGTCCCGCGCGAGGTGCGCGGCGGCCTCGCGGGCGAGTTCGCGCTCGAGAACGCGGTTGCGTTGGCGGCGATGGTGCGCACCAGCCGCGGCCCGATCGAGCAGGTCGCCCGCGCGCTGACGGAGGCGACCGGCGTCGAGGTCGTCGTCGGCGGCGTCGAGGCCGAGATGGCCGTGCGCGGCGCGCTCACGACCCCCGGCACCGCGACCCCGGTCGCCGTGCTCGACCTCGGCGGCGGCTCGACCGACGCCGCGCTCGCGCTCGGCGACGACGAGGTCTCGACCTACCACGCCGCCGGCGCCGGCGACCTCGTCACGAAGCTGATCGGGTCGGAGCTGGGGATCGAGGATCGCGAGCTGGCCGAGCACGTCAAGACCTGCCCGCTGGCGAAGGTCGAGTCGCTCTTCCACGTGCGCCTGGAGGACGGCACCGTGCAGTACTTCGAGAAGGCGCTGCCGGCCGAGACCTTCGCGCGCGTCGTGGCGCTGACCGAGGACGGCGGGATGGTGCCGATCCCGGTCAGCCACGGGCTCGACCGCATCCGCCGCGTGCGCCGCGACGCGAAGCGCCGCGTCTTCGCCGTCAACGCGCTGCGCGCACTGCGCGAGGTCGCCCAGCACGGCAACGTGCGCGGGATCGACTTCGTCGTGCTGATCGGCGGCTCGGCGCTCGACTTCGAGATCCCCGAGCTGGTCGCCGAGGCGCTCGCCGACCACGGCGTCGTCTGCGGCACCGGCAACGTGCGCGCCGTCGAAGGCCCGCGCAACGCCGTCGCGACCGGCCTCGTCGAGGCATGGGTGCGCGAGCGGGTGCTCGCATGAGCGGCCCCGCCGTCTTCCTGCACGTCGCCGGCGGCGACGGCACCGCCCTGCGCGAGGTCCGCGCCGGCCTCGAGGAGGAGGGCGTCCCCTGCCGCGTGATCGCCGCCGCCGGCGACGCCGTCGCGATCGCCTACAGCGCCGCGTGCGCCTCGCCCGTCTCCGTCGGCGTCGGCCTCGACGCCGACTCCGCCTGCCTCCACCTGCCGCAGCTGCCGCCCGGAGAGCCGCTGCTGAACCTGCCCGCCGTCCACGTCCCGGAGCGCCTGCGCGCGCTCGGGCACAACGCCGCGCGCCTGGTCAAGGGCGCGCCGCTGAAGGAGCTGCCATGAGCGCGACTCGATCCCGCACCAAGCCGGCGAAGGTGACGCTCGCCGCCGCCGAGGCCGTCATCGCCGCGGCGAAGGAGAAGGCCGAGGAGATCGGCCAGCCGATGAACATCGCCGTCGTCGACGCCGGCGCCCGCCTCGTCGCCTTCGCGCGCATGGACGGCTCGATCATGGCGAGCATCGACATCAGCCAGCGCAAGGCGTACACGGCGATGATGATGAAGCTGCCGACCCACGCGCTCGCCGAGATCACGCAGCCCGGCCAGCCGCTCTACGGCCTCGAGCACTCCAGCGGCGGCCTCGTCACGTTCGGCGGCGGCGTGCCGCTGATCGGCAGAGGCGGCGAGCCGGTCGGCGCGATCGGCGTCAGCGCCGGCAGCGTCGAGCAGGACCAGGAGGTCGCGGAAGCCGGCGCGGCCGCGTTCGCATGAGCCCGCTTCCGCGCGTACGAGAGGAAACACGATGAGCCCCGGATCGAACGGCACCATCACGGCCGCCGACTACCCGCTCTCCGGCCGCCGGCCGGAGCTGCTGCGCACGCCGAGCGGCAAGACGCTCGACGACATCACGCTGGAGGCGGTGCTCGACAAGACCGTCACCGACGACGACCTGCGCATCACGCCGGAGACGCTGGAGCTGCAGGCGCAGATCGCCGAGCAGACCGAGCGGCCGCAGATGGCCGAGAACCTGCGCCGCGCCGGCGAGCTGACGCGCGTGCCCGACGAGCGGCTGCTGGAGATCTACAACTCGCTGCGCCCCGGCGCGTCGAGCAAGGAGGAGCTGCTGAAGATCGCCGAGGAGCTGGAAGGGCAGTTCCAGGCCCCGGTCAACGCCGCGCTCGTGCGCGAGGCGGCCGACGTCTACGAGCGCCGCGACTGCCTCGCGGCCGACGACTGATCCCCGGAAGGAACCTGCCATGTCCGCCTTGCGAGCACCCGATCCGCAGACCAAGACCTCCAAGCGCACCGAGGCGCTTGAGGCGCGCCCCGTCAACCTCGACGGCTTCGTCGACGAATGGCCCGAGGTCGGCCTCGTCGCGATGGACAGCCCCAACGACCCGACGCCGAGCATCCGCGTGCAGGACGGCCGCGTCGTCGAGATGGACGGCCGCACGCGCGAGCAGTTCGACTTCCTCGACCAGTTCATCGCCGACACCGCGATCGACGCGACGACCGCCGAGAGATCGATGGCGATCGACGCCGTCGAGATCGCGCACATGCTGGTCGACCCGCGCACCCCGCGCGTCGACGTGCTGCGGGTCGTGCGCGGCCTGACGCCGGCGAAGATCCTCGCCGTCATGAAGACGATGAACGTCGTCGAGATGATGATGGCGATGCAGAAGATGCGCGCCCGCCGCACGCCGAGCAACCAGGCGCACTGCACGAGCGCGCGCGACAACCCGCTGCAGGTCGCCGCCGACGCCGCCGAGGGCGCGCTGCGCGGCTTCGACGAGGTCGAGACGACGCTCGGCATCGTCCGCTACGCGCCGCTCGTCGCGCTCGGCCTCCAGGTCGGCGCGCAGGTCGGCCGCGGCGGCGTGCTGACGCAGTGCGCGCTGGAGGAGGCGACCGAGCTGCGGCTCGGCCTGCGCGGCCTCACGACCTACGCCGAGACGATCTCGATCTACGGCACCGAGAGAGTCTTCAAGGACGGCGACGACACGCCGTGGTCGAAGGCCTTCCTCGCCTCCGCCTACGCCAGCCGCGGCATCAAGATGCGCTTCACCTCCGGCACCGGCTCGGAGGTGCAGATGGGCAGCGCCGAGGGCAAGTCGATGCTGTACCTGGAGATCCGCTGCATCCTGATGGCGAAGGGCGCCGGCGTGCAGGGCCTGCAGAACGGCTCGATCAGCTGCATCGGCGTCCCCGGTGCGGTCCCCGCCGGCATCCGCGCGGTGCTGGCCGAGAACCTCGTCGCCAGCATGGTCGACCTCGAGTGCGCCTCGGGCAACGACCAGACCTTCTCGCACTCCGACATGCGCCGCACGGCGCGCCTGCTGATGCAGTTCCTGCCGGGCACCGACCTGATCTGCTCCGGCTACTCGGCCTGCCCCAACTACGACAACATGTTCGCCGGCTCCAACGTCGACTGCGAGGACTACGACGACTGGAACACGATCCAGCGCGACCTCCAGGTCGACGGCGGCCTGCGCCACGTCGACGAGCGCGAGATCCTCGCGGTGCGCGACAAGGCGGCCCGCGCGATGCAGGCGGTCTTCGAGCAGCTCGGCCTGCCGGCGATCACCGACGCCGAGGTCGAGGCCGTCACCTACGCGCACGGCTCCAACGACCTCCCGCCGCGCGACGTGCTGGAGGACCTCAAGGGCGCGCAGATGATGATGGACGAGGGCATCACCGGCCTCGACGTCGTGCGCGCGCTGGAGGCCGGCGGCTTCCGCGACGTCGCGGAGTCGCTGCTGGCGCTGCTGCGTCAGCGGATCGGCGGCGACCTGCTGCACACGGCCGCGATCGTCGGTCACGACGGCGAGGCGGTCAGCGCCGTCAACGCGCCAAACGACTACGCAGGTCCCGGCAGCGGGTATCGCCCGGAGGGGGCGCGCTGGGAAGAGATGAAGCGGCTGCGGCACACCGTCAGCCCGAGCAACCCGGAAGCCTGAGGCGGAGGAACCGATATGACGACCACCACCGCACCACCCGCGCACGACCTCAGGCTGACCGAGCTGGGGCCGGCGGCGCAGGGCTCGCGCCACGACGAGGTCGTCGTGGCGCTGTCGCCGGCGTTCGGCGACTTCTTCACGAGAACGATCGTCGACGTGCCGCACGGCAGCGTGCTGCGCGAGCTGTTCGCCGGCGTCGAGGAGGAGGGCGCGTCCCTGCGCGTGATCCGCGTGACGCACAGCGCCGATCTCGCGATCGTCGCGTTCACCGGCGCCAAGCTGAGCGGCTCCGGGATCGGCGTCGGCCTGCTCTCGCGCGGGACGACGGTGATCCACCAGCGCGACCTGCCGCGGCTGTCGAACCTCGAGCTGTTTCCCCAGGCGCCGCTGCTCGACCTGGAGACGTTCCGCGCGATCGGCCGCAACGCGGCGCGCTACGCGAAGGGCGAGACGCCGCAGCCGGTTCCGGTCCGCAACGACTTCATGGCGCGGCCGCGCTGGCAGGCGAAGGCGGCGTTGCTGCACAATAAGGAGATGGAGTTCTTGCGAAGCGGCAAGCCCGTGGAGCTCGAAGTCGCGATCGGCCGGTAGCGGGCTCCGGCGAGCAGGATCGAGGAGAGCGAGCGCAGCACCATGCGGAACCCATGGGTCGCGATCGAATCGACGGTGGAGCCGCAGTCCCAGGCTCGCCTGATCGCACGTGCGCGTGAGCGCGTGCTGGAGGGCAACCCGCCGCCGCGGGTGCTGCGCCCGGTCGTGCTGGAGTCGTGGCAGCGCTCGGCGAAGGCCGGCGTCTACGCCGAGCGCGAGGAGCTGCCGCCTCAGCTGACGGCGGAGGAGCTGGAGGAGCGGCGGGCGCGCCATCCGCTGGCGGTCGCGATGCCGTTGATCCGCTCGCTGCTGGTCGACGTCGCCGAGGACGCCCGTCACGTCGTCGCCGTCTGCGACGTGACGGGCCACCTGCTGTGGGTCGAGGGCAGCCGCGCGACCCAGCGAGCGGCGATCGAGATCGGCTTCGTGCCGGGATCGGACTGGTCGGAGGGCACGACCGGCACCAACGCGCCCGGCACGGCGCTGGAGGCCGACCATCCGATCCAGGTCTTCGCCGCCGAGCACTACCACGCCACGCACGCCTCGTGGATGTGCGCCGCGGCGCCGATCCACGACCCCGAGGACGGCACGCTGCTCGGCGCCGTCGACCTGACGGGATCGTTCGATACCGCCCATCCCTCGACGCTGGCGCTCGCGAACGCCACCGCGAGAGCGGTCGAGGCGCACCTCGCCGCGCTGGCCGCGTGGAGAGACGCGGCGGCGCTGGAGGCGGCGCGCGGCCACCTCGGCACCGGCGCCACCGTCACGGTCGTCTCGCCGGGCGGCCGCCTGCTCGGCGACGACCTCGGCCGCCGGCGCGTGCCGCCGCCGACCGAGGCCGGCCGACTGCGGATAGGGCGGACCGTCGTCGAGGCCGAGCAGCTCTCGGCGGTGCCGGGCTATTGGGTGCTGCATCCGCACAGCCGACGGCGCGCGCCGTCGCTGCTGGAGACCGGCGCCGGCGGCCGCGCGCTCGCCGCCGCCGGCACGCTCGACCTGCGCCTGCTCGGAACGCCCGCCGACGCGCTCGTCTCCGACGGCAGGCGGCTGATGGTGACGCCGCGCCAGCTGGAGATCTGCGCGCTGCTGGCGCTCCATCCCGACGGCCTCGGCAGCGGCGAGCTGCGCGAGCTGCTCTACGGCGAGGTCGACGTCGCCGACGTCACGATCCGCTCGGAGCTGTCGCGTCTGCGGCGCACGCTCGGCGCGGCGCTGGCGGCGCGGCCGTATCGCTTCGCGGCGCCGGTCGCGACCGACGTCGAGCACGTCGAGCGGCTGCTGCACAGCGGCGACCTGCGCGCGGCGGTGCAGGCGTACGCGGGGCCGGTGCTGCCGGCATCGCAGTCGCCGCGGATCGTCGACCTGCGCGACCAGCTGCACTACGAGCTGCGAGCGGCGCTGCTGGCCAGCGACGACGCCGACGCGCTGTTCCAGTGGATCCGCGCCCCGCACGGCGCGCGCGACGCGGCGGTCGCGCGCCGCCTGACGACGCTGATCTCCGCCCGCGACCCCCGCCGCGCGACTGCCGTGGCGGTCGTCGAAGCGGACCTGTTCGCGCGGCGCTAGGCGAACAGCTCGACGGCGTCGGGCGCCGGCGCCAGCGCGCGCCTGTAGCCGTCGGCGAGCTGGCGCAGCGCGGCCGGCCACGAGCGGTCGCGGACGGCGTCGAGGCCGCCGGCGGTCAGCCGCTCGCGCAGCGACTGGCGCCGCGCGAGGCCGCCGAGCGCGGTCGCCAGCACCGCCGCGTCGGGCGGGCAGAGCCAGCCGGAGCGGCCGTGCGCGATCAGCTCGCGCGGACCGCCGGCGGCGACCGCGATCACCGGCAGGCCGCTCGCCTGCGCCTCCAGGATCACCTGCCCGAAGGTGTCGGTCTCGCTCGCGAACAGGAACAGGTCGGCGTCGGCGTAGGCGCGCGCGAGCGCGTCGCCGTCGAGCCAGCCGAGGAACTCCGCGGCGTCGCCGAGCTTCGCGCGCAGCGACTCCTCCTCGGGGCCGCCGCCGGCGAGCTGCAGTCGCAGCCGCGGATCCTCGGCGTGCGCGCGCAGGAACGCCTCGGCGAGCAGGTCCGCGCCCTTCTCGCGCGTCAGCCGGCCGGCGTACAGGACGACCAGCTCGTCGGTCCCGCCCCCGCCCGCCCGCGGGCGGGGCCGCGGACGGGTGCGCAGGGCGGGCGAGAAGCGGTCGAGGTCGACGCCGCGATCCCACCGGCCGATCCGCTCCGGCTCGATCCCGAGCGCGGCCAGCGAGGCGTCGGCGGCCGCGCTTGGCGACAGCACCTGGCCGCACTGGCCGTAGAAGACGGCGAGCGCCATCTGCACGGTCGCCTCGATCCGCGGGTCGGCGGTCCGCAGGCGCGCGTAGGCCGCCAGCTCGGTGTGGTAGCTGCCGACCACCGGCAGCCCCAGCAGCTTCGCCAGCAGCGCGGCGGCGATCCCGGCCGGGCCGGGCGAGACGAGGTGGACGAGGTCGTAGGCGCCGTCGCCGAGCGCGGCGGCGACGTCCGGCAGGCTCGGCACGCCGACGCGCAGGCCGGGGTAGAACGGCACGTCGACCTCCGCGACCGCCGGCAGTCGCCGGTCGACGTTGGCGTCGGTGCCGACGACCTCGACCTCGAAGCCGGGCAGCCCGCGCTCGCGGATCTGCTCCAGCGTGTGCGTGACGCCGTGCATCGCGCCGACGCCGTCGGCGACGAGCGCGACGCGCACGACGTCGCGCTCGCGCGGGGAGAGCTTGTCGCGCTCGCGTGCGAGAAAGGCGTGCGCGGGCACGTACGGGATCGCCGGCAGGCAGGCCTCGAACAGCTCGACGCCGACGGCGCCGATCCGCTCGACGTCGCCGCCGGCTGCGTGCTCGAGGGCGCTCGTGACCGCGCGCTTGAGGCGTCGCTCGTGCAGGCGGCGAGCGCGTCGCGCGAGGTCGCTGTGCGAGAAGTCGTCGCCCTGCATCCGTGCCAGCAGCGCCTCGGCGTCGGGCTCCAGCCCGAGTGCGTCGAGCCAGGCGCGCAGCAGCTTGCGGCCGTCGTCGGGGCAGAGGCCGGCGCCCTCCTCGCCGCTGCGTCTGTCGCCCTCCGACATCATCCGCTCGCACATCCGCAGGACCGCGAAGGGGTCGGGCGCCTGCGCCTCGTCGGCGCCGATCGAGCGCGCTGCGAGCGCGATCGCGGCGTGCGTCCATTTCGCCGCGCTGCCCTGTCTGCCGTGCGCGGCGACATGGCCGGCGCGGATGTGGGCGAGGAACTCCTGCGGCGTCGCGGCCGGCGGTGCCTGCGTCCAGGTGCGGCCGACGTCGACGCCCGCGTGGTCGTCGGAGCCGCCGACGCCGGTCCCGCCGTGCGTCTCGACGTAGATCGCGGCGGGGGCGTTCAGCTCCGGCGCGCGCGCCCCGTTGCGCGTCTCCCAGACGGGGAAGAGCTGCGCGAGGCGGCGGCGGTGGCGCGGCGTCAGCGGCGCCTCGACGGCGTAGAACGGGTGCGCCAGCGCACACGCGATCTCGTGCCCGTGGAGGTATTCGGCGACCGTCTCGACGTCGCCCGCGTGCGCCTGCAGCCAGTCGTGGTCCTGCGGCGTGATGCCCCAGCAGAGCACGTGCACCGCCTGCGGCTCGCCGCGGAACCAGGTCGTCAGCTCCTCGGAGACGAAGACGTCGTCGCAGCCGGCCTCGACCAGCTCCAGGCAGCCGTCGATCGTGTCGTGGTCGGTGATCGTGACGAAGTCCATCCCGCGCCGCTTCGCGAGCGCGTGCACCGCGCACGGCGGCGTCGCGCACTCCGGCAGTCCGACCGCCCGCTGGACCCCGAGCTTCGACAGCTGGCTCGCCGTCGAGTGGCAGTGGAGGTCGGCTCGCGTCACTCCCATGTCGCGCATGCCTGCAAAATGGCGTGGCGATCGCCGGCTTTTGTTGTCAGCCCGCGAAGATCGTGTGGCCGGGGCGTGAACGCGGCGCCGGTCCGTCAGAGCAGCGACGCGGTTCTCACGACCTCGGCGAAGTTGCCGTCGAGCGTGGCGGCGGTCGCGCGGCTCAGCTCAGCGGCGGTGACCGGCGGCGCGCCGAACGGCGAGGCCTCGTCGAAGGTGTGGGTCGCGTCGATCGCGAAGCGGACGCGGTAGCCGAGGTTGCCGGCGATCCGGGCGGTCGTCTCGCAGCACATGTTGGTCTGGATGCCGCAGATCGTGAGCGTGTCGATGTCGCGCTCCTGCAGCCACGCGTGCAGGTCGACGTCGCCGTGGAAGGCCGAGTGGACCCGCTTGTGCACGAGCAGGTCGCTCTCGACGCCGTCCAGCTCGGCCTTGAAGGCGTTGCCGGGACGGTCGGGGTGGAGCGGCGACTCGGGCTCGACCGAGTCGTGTCTGACGAGCACGAGCGTGTCGCCGGCGCGCTGGGCTGCAGCAACGAGCGCGGCGACGTTGCGGTCGCAGTCGGGGTTGTCGCGCGGGCCAAGGACGGGGTCGTCGAAGCCCTGTTGGAGGTCGACGACGATGAGTGCGGATCTGGGCATGCCGGAGATGCTCGCGTCCGCGCTCCTCTCGCGCCAGTGGCAGGAAAGACAATGGTCGCTAGGATCCTGCCAATGGCTCCGCATCATGTCGTGGCGCTGGTGAGCGAGGGCGTGATCGTGCTCGACCTCGCCGCGCCGGCGCACCTCTTCGGCTTCGTCGACCCGGCGCGCTACTCGTTCGCGCTCGCAGCCGAGCGGCCGCGGGCG
>DATIOB010000756.1:0-2705 GCA_035473605.1 Conexibacter sp. | reverse complement strand
GCGCGCCCGCGCCGACGTCCGCCACCGCCGTCGTCGCGCGCACGATCGACCGTCCCGTGCGCCACCGTCCCGGGCGCCAGCGCCGCGGCGCCGATCGGCGACGGCGCCGGCAGCTCGATCGTCCCCGATCGCTCCAGCGCGCGACGCAGCGCCGCGACCAGCCCGCGCGCGCTCGCCGGCCGCTCCGACGGCTGCTTGGAGAGCGCGTGCTCGAACAGCTCGTCGAGTCCGTCGCCGAGCTCGGGCCGGCGGGCGCCGATCCGCGGCGGCGGGTCGTGCGCCTGCGCGAACAGCACGCCGGCCTCGCTCGTGCGCGGGAAGACGACGCTGCCGGTGAGGCACTCGAACGCCATCGCGGCGAACGCGTAGCGATCCGAGGCGGGGCTCGCCTCCTCGCCGCGCACCACCTCGGGCGCGAGGTAAGCGACGGTGCCGGCGAGCGTCCCGGCAGCGGTCGCGGCCGTCGCGCCGTCGGCGCGCGTGAGGCCGAAGTCGGCGAGGTAGGCGTGGTCGCCGGCGCCGACGAGCACGTTGAGCGGCTTCACGTCACGGTGGACGAGGCCGGCGGCGTGGGCGGCGTCGAGCGCGTCGGCGACCTGCTCGAGCAGCGCGAGCGCGCGGCGCATGTCGAGTCTGCGCTCCGCGATCAGGTCGGCCAGCCGCGGGCCGTCGATCAGGCGCATCGCGAGGTACAGCCCCTGCTCGGACTCGCCGGCGTCGTAGACCGTCACGACGTGCGGGTGCTCGAGCGACGCCTGGGCGCGGCCCTCGCGCAGCAGCCGCGCGCCGCGGTCGGTGTCGGCGGCCATGTCGTCGCCCAGCAGCTTCAGCGCGACGACCCGCCCCGACTCCTCGTGGCGGGCACGGAAGACCGTTCCCATGCCGCCGCGTCCGAGCAGCGCCTCGACGCGATAGCGCCCGACGAGCGTTCCCTCGCGCAGCATCCGGCCGGACGTTAGCTGGAAAAGGGGTGAGAGATCACACCACTGAGGTCGGTAGCGGCCGCGGCGGCGGCGCTCGAAGCTCGGATCCATGCGCACGCCATGCCTTCGCCCCGCCGCACTCGCGCTCGCCATGGCTGGCGCGCTCCCGCTCTTCGCGACCGCCGCGGCGCCCGCCGCCGACCCTTCGACCGACCTCGTCAGCGTCAGCTCGACGGGCGCGAAGGGCAACAGCGACTCCTACCAGCCCGACATCAGCGCCGACGGCCGCTGGGTCGCCTTCTCGAGCTTCGCGAACAACCTCGTGCCCGGCGGGAGCGGCAGAGAGAGCATCTACCTGCGCGACCGCCTGCGCGGCGAGACGCGGCTGGTCAGCGCCGGAGCCGGCGGCGCGCCGCCGAACGGCGCATCCAGCCGCGCGTCGATCAGCGACGACGGCCGCTTCGTCGCCTTCTACTCGGCGGCGACCAACCTGACCGAGTCGCCCGGCGGCTACCAGGCCTACGTCTACGACCGCGACCAGGGCACGGTGAGACGGGTCAGCACCAACGTCGCGCCGACGACTTACTACAGACACGTCAACGACGCCGACGTCAGCGGCGACGGGCGCTGGGTCGCCTTCCACGCCGCCAACAACGACATCAGCCGCACCGACGTCTTCCTCTACGACGTCGCCGGCGGCGCGGTGCGGCGCCTCGGCGAGCCGTCGCCGGGCGTGCAGGCCAGCTCCTCCGTCACCAGCCCCTCGGTCTCCGGCGACGGGCGCTTCGTCGCCTACTCGTCGGCCGCGGCGGGGCTCGTGCCGGGCGACCTGAACAGCAGAGGCGACGTGATCGTCGAGAACATCGCGACCGGCGCGAAGGAGCGCGTCTCGCTGACGAGCACCGACGGCGAGTCCAACGGCGACTCGTCCAGCGGGGTGCTCGACCACGACGGCTGCGTCGTCGCGTTCGTCTCCTCCGCGACCAACCTCGTCGCGGGCGCGAGCGGCGCCGGCAGCAAGGCGTTCGTGCGCGACCGCTGCGCCGGCGACACGGAGGCGGTCAGCGTCTCCAACGCAGGCGAGGTCGGGACCGTCTCCGGCGGGCCCTCGATCTCCGGCGACGGCTGCACCGTCGCGTTCGCGACGAGAGGGGTGCTGGTGCCGGCTCCCGGCAACCTCGCCACCGCCGTGCGCGACCGCTGCAGAGGACTGACGAGCCGGGCCGACGTCTCGACGGCCGGCGAGCCGTCGAACGGCGCCGCGGCGCCGAACTCCGTCTCGCTCGGCGGAGTGCACGGGCGCTACGTCGCGTTCATGTCGACCGGCGGGAACCTCGCGGGGATCGACGGCGACGGCGTCTTCGACATCTTCGTGCGCGACCGCGCGAACAACATCGCGCCGACGGCGTCGCTGCAGCTGAGCCAGGACGGCAGCAGCGTGACCGTCGACGCCTGCGGCTCGCGCGACCCGGACGGCTACCAGCTCAGCGGAGCCGTCAGCTTCGGCGACGGCTCGCCGGATGCCGGCGGTCTCGCCGCCACCCACCGCTACGCGCGCGGCGGGAGCTACACGGTCGCGCTGACCGTCACCGACGCCGACGGCGCGACCGCGCGCGCCTTCCAGACCGTCACCGTCCCCGATCCGCCGGCTGGGGGCGGCGGCGGGGACGGCGGCGGCGGTGGCGGGGGCCCGATGCCGCCCGGCGGCGGCCCCGGCGCTCCCGGGAGCGGCCCCGGCGGCGGCTCGGGCGCGCGCCCGCCCGCGCTGCGCCTGACCGGCGC
>DATIOB010000755.1:0-2593 GCA_035473605.1 Conexibacter sp. | reverse complement strand
CAGATCGTGATCATCGTGTTGAGCGTCGCGCCGCCGAAGCCGGTCAGCGTCCGTCCGAGGCCGCCGAGCAGCAGCGCGCCCGCGACGAGCAGCAGCAGCTCGCCCGCGATCGCGCAGATCGCGCCGCCGATCGCGACCGGTCGCGGCCCGATCCGGTCGGCGAGCGCGCCGAGCGGCGGCCGCAGCCCCATCGCCAGCAGCGACGCGATCCCGACGACGGCGCCGACCTCGGCCGGCCCGCCGCCGAGCGGTCCCTGCACGTACAGCGGCAGCATCGCCGTCGTCACGCCCGAGGCGAGCACGCACAGGACGTTGACGCCGAACAGCGCCCAGAAGGCGCGGCCGAGCCGCGCGCTCGCCGGCGCGGCGACGGCCGATCCAGTCAGGGGTGGGCCTCGTCCGCGCCGCCCTCGCGCGCGGCCTCCGCCCGCCCGGCGGGGCCGCCGCCACCGGCGCGCTCCGCGAGGATGCTCGCCGCGATCCGCTCGCCGATCACCGTCACCGGCATCGCCGTCGCCGCGCGCGGCACCGACGGCATCAGCGCCGCGTCGGCGACGCGGCAGCCGGGCAGCCCGTGGACCTCGCCGCGCGCGTCGCAGACGGCGGCCGGATCGCTCGCCGGCCCCATCTTCGCCGTCCCGACCGGATGCCAGTAGCTGTCGGGATGGGCGCGCAGCCACGCCTCCAGCGCCGCGGGCTCCGCGACCTCCGGACCCGGCGTCAGCTCGCGCCCGAGCAGCGCCGCCAGCGGTCCAGTCGCCGCCAGCTCGCGCACCTGCGCGATCCCGTCGATCAGCATCGCGACGTCGTCGCCGGCCGGATCGGTGAGGAAGCGGTGGTCGATCAGCGGCTTCGCCTCCGGCTCGCGCCCCATCAGCCGCACGTGCCCGCGCGAGCGCGGCCGCAGCGCGCTGGCGCCGGCATGCCAGCTCCAGCCGCCGTGGATGTGCGTCGGGCTGTACGCGAACAGGTGCAGGTCGAAGGCGTCGGGCTCGAAGCGCGAGGCGGCCTTCGCGAGCACCTGCTCGTCGGGCGCCCAGCCCTCCGCGACGGCCGCGTCCATCGCGGCGACCAGCTCCGCCGAGCCCTCCCAACGCAGCATCGCGAACGGCTGGTCGTGCAGGTTCTCGCCGACGCCGGGCAGGTCGAGCGCCACCTCGATCCCGAACGCGCGCAACTGCGCCGCCGGGCCGACGCCGGAGCGCAGCAGCACCGGCGGCGTGCAGTAGGCGCCGCCGCACAGCACGACCAGCGCCGCCGCGACCTCGTGCAGCGCGCCGCCGTGCACGACCGCGACGCCGCGCGCCGCGCCGCCGGGACCGATCAGCACGCGGTCGACGAGCGCCTCGCCGACGATCGTCAGGTTCGGCAGCGCGCGGACGGGGTCGAGGTAGGCGAAGGCGGTGTTGAAGCGGACGCCGTCGCCGACGACGTTGACCGACTCCGGCGCGATCCCGACCCCCTCGCGCAGGTCGTTGACGTCGCGCAGCTGCGGCAGCCCGACAGCCGGGCCGGCGTCGTGCCAGGCGCGCTGCCACAGCGTCAGCTCCTCGACCGCGTAGGTGCGCACGCGCAGCTGCTCAGACGCGCGCGCGAACAGCGGCTGCAGCTCGGCGGCGCTCCAGCCGGGGTTGCCGGCCGCCGCCCAGCCGTCGTAGTCGCGCGCGTGGCCCCACGTCTGCACGGCGCCGTTGTGGGTCGAGCAGCCGCCGAGCACGCGCGAACGCTCGAACCGCATCGGCTGCGGGAGCGTGTCGCCGGAGTCGAAGCCCCAGTCGCACGAGTGGCCGAGCCGTCTGGCGTCGACGAGATCGGCCGGCCAGCGCGGGTCGCCGAACGGGCCGGGATCGGGTCCCGCCTCCAGCACCAGCACCTCGACGCCGGCCTGCGCCAGCCGCGCGGCGACGACCGCGCCCGCCGTGCCGCCGCCGACGATCACGACCTCCGTCTCGCGTGGCAGCGCGGCCGTGCCCATCAGCCGGCCTGCAGCAGTCCGCGCGGCAGCCGCGACAGCGGTGCCAGCACGCCGCCGTCCATCACGACCGTGTCGATCGCCGCCGCCTCGAAGCCCTCGTCGCGGTCGTAGAGGATCGTCTCGAAGTTGGAGACCCAGCCGTCGTTCAGCACGATCCGCTCCGGCCCGTCGTTGGCGAGGTAGGCGTGGCCGACCCAGCTCGGCGGCAGCGCGAGCCCGAGCGCGTAGCCGCCCAGCCACCAGATCCGCTCGCCGGCGATCCGCTCGCGCACGTATGCCTCCGACCGCGCCATCGCCGCCTCCGGGCCCTCGCCCGCCCGTGTCGCGTTGCACAGCTCCGCGAGCGAGCCGGCGGCGAGCCCGAGCAGCTCGCCGGCGAGCGCGTTCGGCCGGCCGATCGCGTAGGTGCGGCAGAGGTTGACGTGGTAGCGGTCGACGACCGCGCAGGCGTCGACGCAGACGACGTCGGGATCGGCGAGCCGGCGCCCCGACGGGAAGGCGTGCGTGTCGCACCAGGCACCCGGTCCGGAGGAGACGAGCGCCGGCTGCGCGGCGATCTCGCTGCCGCGCTCGGCCAGCAGCGAGGTGATCAGCGCGGAGACCTCCAGCTCGCTCATG
>DATIOB010000754.1:0-7473 GCA_035473605.1 Conexibacter sp. | reverse complement strand
CCGGTAGGTGAAGACCGACTCGCGGATGTCGCCGAGCGTCTCGGTCGCGGGGACGGTGTTGTCGCCGAGCGCCTTCGCGTCGTCGGAGATCGAGCCGATGCGGCTGATCGCCAGGACGCCGAGGACGATCATCAGCGCGATCACGACGAGGAAGCCGCCGAGCAGCTGGGTACGGACGTTGAGCTTCATGGTCAGCGGTTCCTAGCGGGTCAGGGTGAACTGGCCGACGAGGCGCTCCAGCTCTTCGGCGGTCTTGGCCAGCTCCTGCGCGGAGGCGGCGATCTCCTGGGTGGAGGCGGAGACCTGCTCGGTCGAGGCGGACGACTGCTCGGCGACGGAGACGACGTCGGCCATGTTCTCCTGCATGCGGCCGGCGCTGTGCGAGATCTCGCCGATCGCGGCGGCGATCTGCTCGACGCGGCCGCTCATGTCCTCGACGCTGGTGCCGATCCGCAGGAACGACTCGCGCGCCTCCTCGACGGTCGCGACGCCGGTCGTCATGTGCTCCTCGCCGGCCTCGACGCTGGTGACGGCGGCGCCGGTGTCGCGCTGGATCTCCTCGACCAGCTCGCTGATCGAACGGGCCGCCTGCTGCGACTCCTCGGCGAGCTTGCGGACCTCTTCGGCGACGACGGCGAAGCCGCGGCCCTGCTCGCCGGCGCGGGCGGCCTCGATCGCGGCATTCAAGGCGAGCAGGTTGGTCTGCTCGGCGATGCCGGTGATCGTGGAGACGATCCCGCCGATCTGCTCCGACTTCGCGCCGAGGTCGCGCATCGCGTCGTTGACGCCGGCGGAGACGGCGGCGAGCTGGCGCATGCCCTCGCTGGCGCGGGCGATCGCGTCGGCGCCCTCCTCGGCGACGGTGCGGGCCTGCTCGGCCGCGCGGGCGGTCTGCTCGGCGTTGTCGTTGGACGCGAGCGTTGTGGAGACGACCTCTTCGGCGAGCTGGCGGGCTTCGCCGACGGTGCGGACCTGGCGCTCGGCGCCGGCGGCGACCTCGCCGACGGCGGAGGCGATCTCGCCGACCGCGCGGCCCGATTCCTCGGAGGTGGTCGCCATCTGCTGGGAAGCGGCGGCGACGGCCTGCGACTCGGTCGCGATCAGGCGGAGCATCTCGGCGACCTTCGCGCGCATCGCGTTGTAGCCCTCGACCGAGCCGGCGGTCGTGGCGTGCATCTCGTTGAAGATCGTCGCGAGGCGGCCGAGGTCGCGGCCGTCCTGCGCCGCTATCGGTGTCGTGACGGGGGTGACGTCGACCGTCAGGTCGCCGGCGGCGACGGCCGCGAGCGCGGCGTCGAGGTCGGCGAGGTCGCTGTTGCGCAGCGACTCCATCCGCTCGACGAGCGCCTCCAGCGACGACTGGTCGCCGAGCGCGTCGCGCAGCTCGAGGCTCATCGCGGCGAAGGCGGTGCCGAGCGCGTCTCTGTCGCTCTTGGCCTGCACGTCGACGGCGAGGTCGCCGGCGGCGATGCGGCGGGCGGCCTCGGCCATCTGCTCGAGGTAGGCGATCATCGCTCTGAAGGCGTCGGCGGTCTCGCCCAGCTCGTCGCGCGACTTGATCTCGACCGTCTGCGAGACGTCGCCCTCGGCGATCCCGCGCGCGGCGGTCAGCAGCTGGCGCAGGCCGCCGGCGATCCAGCGGGCCGATATCAGCGCCAGCGCGACGCCGATGATCGCGGCGAGTATCACGAGCACGAAGACGAGCGTGCGGGTGGAGGAGACGGTGCTGTCGGCGGTCTCGTCCTGCGCGGCGGCCGCTGCGGCGTCCGCTCTCTGCAGGCCCGCGATGCCCTCCTTGATCCCGTCGTAGGCCTGGTCGGCTCCGCCGCCGTTGCCGATCAGGTCGAACGCCGCTCTGTAGTCTCTCGCGGCCACGAGGCCGTTGAACGGCTCGGAGCCGGTCTTGTACGCGTCCCATGCGTCCGACAGCGTTCTGAGCGCCGCGCCGTCCGCCGTGCTGGCCAGTCTGCGCGCGGTCGCGATCGCGCCGTCGACGTCGCCCAGCTCGCCGGCGATCTCCTCGCGCGTCTCCGCGAGCGCTCTGGCGTCGAGGCCGAGCGCGTGCTTGAGGATGTACTGGCCCTGGTCTTTGCGGACCTCGCCGATCATCGTCGTCAGATCACCGAGATTTCTCGCGCTGGGGACGGTATCGGTGGAGTAGTCCTCGGTGACGGTGTGGATGTCGCCGAGCTTGATGACAGCGACGCCGCCGACGATCACCACCATCGCCACGACGGCGAGAAATGCGGCGAGCAGCTTGGTCTGGACGTTGAGCTTCACGGCGAACCTTCCTGGTTATGCACGGCGGCGGCGAATCGGTCTGCCCGGGTGATCGGCAGCGAGCGTTCTTGGTTGCAACGACTTTTCTCGAACGATGTGGCAGGTGGCGCGTCGGCGCGCATGCCCGCCGTCCGGCGCACACGCGCCGGACGGAAGACTCGTCGCCGCGACTTGCGCAGCGGGCGTCGTTCGGTCAGGCTCGTGCGCGGTGGCCGACCAGAGAGAGCTCGAGTTCACGTACTCGCTCATCGACCGGATCTTCCGGCTCAGCCTCGGTGAGCTGGCCGACTTCAGCGGCGCGAAGTACGACGGCGACTTCTCGCTGACGCTCGAGCAGGCGCAAGCGCGCAAGCACGACTACGTCGCCGCCGCGATCGGGATCGAGCGCGGACGGCGGGTGCTCGACCTTGGCTGCGGCTGGGGGCCGCTGCTGAACGACATCCGCGCACGCGGCGCGACCGGTGTCGGCGTGACGCTCTCCTCCGCGCAGGCGCAGGCGTGCCGGCGCAACGGGCTCGACGTCCACGTGCTCGACGGCCGCAGGCTCGAACCGGAGACCTTCGGCGCCTTCGACGCGGTCGCTTCGCTCGGTGCCTTCGAGCACTTCTGCTCCTTCGACGACTACGAAGCGGGGCGCCAGGACGAGGTCTACCGGGATCTCTTTCGCCGCATCGCCGCCGTCCTGCCCGACGGCGGCCGCTGCTACATCCAGACGATGGTCTTCGGACGCAACATGATCGAGGTGCCGCGCGGCGGCGCCTCGATCGACGCGCCGCGCGACTCCGACGAGTTCATGCTCGCGCTGATGCAGCACCAGTTCCCCGGCTCGTTCCTGCCGTTCGGCTCCGAGCAGGTGATCGCGGCCGCCGCGCCGTACTTCGCGTTCGTGGAGAAGTCGAGCGGGCGGCTCGACTACATCGAGACGATCAAGCAGTGGCGCGCGCGCTTCGCCGCTCCGAGCTTCCAGAAGACGCTGCTGAAGCTGCGGCTGCTGCCGCGCTGGGCGACGAGCCGGGAATTCCGCCTCGCCTTCACCTCCGGTGTCAGCTCCAACAGCGTCTGCTTCGAGCGCGAGCTGCTCGACCACTTCCGCATCGTCTTCGAGAAGCGGCCCGCGGCACGTCCATAGCGCGGCCGCGTCCGTTCCCGGCGCGTCAGCCGCGCGCCGTATGGAGCGCGCGCGAGAGAGAATCCCGACTAACTCGCTTATTCCGGTCGAGATTGATACATTCCTCGCCGCGCCATGCCGCCGGCGCGCCTGAACCCGAACCCTCATGTCCGCGATCGCCACCGTTCAACCCCGCGCCGCACGGCGCTTCCGGCGCCCCAAGCGCAACACGGCCATCCGCTGGCTGTCGCCGTTGGCGATCCTGCTGCTGTGGCAGCTCGCCAGCAGCACCGGGGTGCTCGACGAGAGAACGCTCGCCTCGCCGGTCGAGCTGGCCAGAACCGCCCGCGAGCTGATCGAGAGCGGCCAGCTCGCCGACGCGATCGGCGTCTCGCTGCGGCGCGCGCTGGTCGGGCTGCTGATCGGCTCCGTCGCCGGTGTCGTGCTCGGCACGATCGCCGGCCTCTCGAAGCTCGGCGACGCCGTCGTCGACCCGCCGATGCAGATGGTCCGCACGCTGCCGCTGTTCGGCCTCGTGCCGCTCTTCATCCTCTGGTTCGGGATCGGCGAGACGCCGAAGGTGCTGCTGATCGCGCTCGGCGTCGTGATCCCGCTCTACCTCAACATCGTCGCCGCGCTGCGCTCGATCGACCCCGAGCTGATCGAGGTCGCCAGATCGCTGCGGCTGACGCGCTGGGAGCGGGCCCGCCACATCATCATCCCGGGCGCGCTGCCCGGCACGCTCGTCGGCTTCCGCCAGTCGCTCGGGATCGCCTGGCTGGCGCTGATCGTCGCCGAGCAGGTCAACGCCGGCGCCGGTCTCGGCTTCATGGTCAACAACGCCCGCGACGTCCTGCGGACCGACATCATCGTCGTCGGGCTGCTCTGCTACGCCGCGCTCGGGCTGCTGACCGACTCGATCGTGCGCGCGCTGGAGCGGCGCGCGCTCCGCTGGCGGGACGAGGAGCTGGCTCGGTGACCGCGACCGCACGTCAATCGACCACTTTCGAGCAGCCCGTCGTGCGGCTGCGCGGCGCCGGTCGCGCCTTCGGCGACCACGTCGTGCTGAGGTCGATCGACCTCGACATCGCGCCCGGCGAGTTCGTCGCCGTGCTCGGCCGCTCTGGTTGCGGCAAGACGACGCTGCTGCGGCTGCTGGCCGGCCTCGACACCGGCATGACCGGCGAGATGCGCACCGGCAGAGCACCGGCCGTCGTCTTCCAGGATCCGCGCCTGCTGCCGTGGCGCAGCGCGCTGCAGAACGTCACGCTCGGGCTGCGCGATCAGGATCCGAAGGCGCGCGGCACCGCCGCGCTCGCCGAGGTCGGCCTCGCCGGCCGCGAGAGCGCCTGGCCGCGCCAGCTCTCGGGCGGCCAGCGCCAGCGCGTCGCGCTCGCCCGCGCACTCGTGCGCGAGCCCGATCTGCTGCTGCTCGACGAGCCCTTCAGCGCGCTCGACGCGCTCACGCGCGTCTCCGCCCAGGGGCTCGTGCGCAAGCTTTGGGAGCTGCACCGGCCGGCCGTCCTCTTCGTCACGCATGACGTCGAAGAGGCGCTGCTGCTGGCTGACCGCACGCTCCTGATCGAGGACGGGGCGATCGTGTTCGACGAGCGCTTCGACCTGCCGCGGCCCCGTCGCCGCGATCACCCCGAGCTGGTCGCACGTCGCAGCGACCTGCTCCAGCGCCTCGGCGTCGACGACACCGAGTAGCGCGCACAGACAACAAGAGGAGGCCTCACCGATGACACGTACGTCAGTACGCGCCGTGCTGCTGTCCCTGCTCGCGCTCGCCGTGCTTATCGTCGCCGGCTGCGGAAGCAGCGACGACGACGGCGGCAGCTCGACCGCCGCCGGTGCCGAGAGCACCGCCGCCGCCACGACCGCCGACGGCGGTTCCGACCTCAGCGGCGTCAAGCTGCGCGTCGGCACCCAGAAGGACGGCATCAGAGCGGTGCTGCAGAAGTCGGGCCAGCTCGACGACCTGCCGTACGAGATCGAGTGGTCGACCTTCGTCGCCGGCCCGCCGCTGGTCGAGGCCGCCGGCGCCGACAGAATCGACATCGCCTGGGTCGGCTGCGCACCGCCGATCTTCGGCGCCGCCGCCGGCGCCGCCTTGGACGTGATCGCCGCCGTCAAGGAGCGCGACAGCCAGGAGAACCGGATCCTCGTCCCGAAGGACTCCGACATCGCCTCGATCGCCGACCTCAGAGGCAAGAAGATCGCCGTCCCGAGAGGCACCTCCGGCCACGCCTTCGTGCTCAACGCGCTGAAGTCCGAGGGCCTCGGCACCGACGACGTCGAGTTCGCCTTCCTCGCGCCGCCGGACGCGCTCGCCGCGTACCAGAGCGGTTCGGTCGACGCGATCTCGATCTGGGATCCCTTCGCGACGCAGGCGCTCGAGACGCTCGACGCGAGAGAGATCGTCGCCGGACAGCCGTACGAGCAGGGCCTCGGCTTCGAGATCGCCTCGACGAAGGCGCTCGAGGATCCGGCCAAGGTCGCCGCGATCCAGGACTACCTCAGACGGCTCCAGGCCGCCTGGGCGTGGGCCGGCGAGAACCCCGACGAGTGGGCCGCCGCGTGGACCGAGGACTCCGGCCTGCCGATCGAGGTGACGAGAGTCGCCGCGCTCAGAAAGGCCTCCGACATCGTGCCGCTCGATGCCGAGATCGTCGACTCCCAGCAGAGACTGGCCGACCTCTTCCTGGAAGAGGGCGAGCTGAGCAGAAGAGTCGTCTTCACCGACATCGTGAACGACTCGGTCTACACGAAGTAGGTGATCTGAGCCATGCCCGTCACACTGCACTGGTTCCTGCCGACGACCGGCGACTCCCGCACCGACCTGTCGAAGGGCAACGCGGTCGGCGCGCGCAAGCACCTCGACTTCAGCGGTGCGAGCGAGCGGCCGCCGTCGGTCGGCTACATCGGGCAGATCGCCCGTTCTGCCGAGCAGCTCGGCTTCGACGCCGCGCTGACACCGACGAGCAGCTGGTGCGAGGACGCCTGGGTGCTGTCGGCGGCGCTGACGCAGGTGACGGAGCGGCTCAGATACCTCGTCGCGTTCCGCCCGGGGCTGGTCTCGCCGACGCTCGCCGCGCAGATGGCGGCGACCTACCAGCGCGTCTCCGGCAACCGGCTGCTGCTCAACGTCGTCACCGGCGGTGACGACGTCGAGCAGCGCCGCTTCGGCGACTTCCTCTCCAAGGAGGAGCGCTACGAGCGGGCGGGGGAGTACCTCGCGATCGTGCGCGAGCTGTGGAAGGGCGAGCCGGTCGACTTCAGCGGCAGGCACTACACGGTCGAGGGGGCGCACGTGCCCAACCCGCCCGAGGTCGCGCCGGGGATCTACCTCGGCGGCTCCTCGCCGGGCGCGCTCGACGTCGCCGCCAGATACGCCGACGTCTACCTGACGTGGGGCGAGCCGCCGGCGCAGGTCGCGGAGAAGCTCGAGCGCGTGCGCGCGGCGGCCGACCGCGCCGGGCGCGAGCTGAGGTTCGGCATCCGCCTGCACGCGATCTCGCGCGACACCGCCGAGGAGGCGTGGGCGGAGGCCGACAGGCTGCTCGAAGGGATCGACGCCGACGCGATCGAGCGGGCGCAGGCGACCCTGCGCGCGTCGCAGTCGGAGGGCCAGGCGCGGATGGTCGCGCTGCACAACGGCCGCACCGACAACCTGGAGGTCTCGCCGAACCTGTGGGCCGGCGTCGGGCTCGTGCGCGGCGGCGCCGGGACGGCGCTGGTCGGCTCCCACGAGCAGGTCGCCGACCGCATCGCCGAGTACCACGAGCTGGGCCTCGACGAGTTCGTCCTCTCCGGCTATCCGCACCTCGAAGAGGCCTATCGCGTCGGCGAGGGCGTGATCCCGCAGCTGCGTCGCCGCGGGCTGCTGGCGGAGCCGGCGGCCCAGACGCCCGCCCCGGTCTGAGTCAGGGCTGTGTACGGCCGTCCGCGTGCTGCGGACGGCCGTCTCCAGCGGCGAGGGGTGAACGCCGGCTGGTGTGGGCTCCGGGCGCCAGACCGAGCGTCGTGGCAAGCGGTGCTTCGATCGTCGATGGCGCTGAGATGCTCGGACCCGTCAAGGGGCC
>DATIOB010000753.1:0-10632 GCA_035473605.1 Conexibacter sp. | reverse complement strand
CGAGGTAGTCCACGGAGTAGGCGAGCTTCGTCCCGTCGGGCGAGAAGTCGGGATCGGTCTCGGTGCCCGGCCCGTTCGTCAGCTGCTGCTCGCCGCCGCTGTTCAGGTCGTACAGGTAGAGGTCGGCCGTGTCGAAGTCGTCGAGCGGGTAGCGCTGGAAGGCGATCTTCGTGCCGTCGGGCGAGAAGACCGGGTGGTAGCTGTGCTGGCCCGCTCTCGTCAGCTGCGTCTTGCCGCTGCCGTCGGCGTTCATCACCCACAGCTCGGTCGGGACTCTGTCGCCGTACGGCTTCTGCGAGAAGACGATCCGTCTCCCGTCGGGCGACCAGCTGGCGCCGTGCTCGGGACCGGTGCCGTCCGTCAGCGGGACCTCGCCGCTGCCGTCGGCGTTGGCGACGAAGATGTCGGCGGCGCCGTATCTGCCGTGCGTCACTATGCGCGAGAAGAGCAGCCGGCTGCCGTCGGGCGAGAGCGACGGCGTCATCCCGCCGACGCCGGCGCTGAGCGGCGCCGGCGCCCCGCCGGGGACGACCGTCAGCGTGCGCCCCTGGTCCTCGTACGGTTGGACGCGATCGAACAGGATCGTGCCGTTGGTGCCCGGGAACGCGGCCTGCGCCGCTGGCGCGGCGATGGCGCAGATGGCTGCCGCGAAGGCCGCCGCGACGAGAGGAGAGCGTCTCATGGCGGCGGACTGTAGAGCGGCCGCGTGGTCGTTTCGAGCGGCCGGCGTAACTCTGGGAGGGGGCCCAGGACGGCCTGCCGACGCGCCAGTCCGGGTCCCGCCTACTCCGCCAGGAGTAGGCGCCCGCCGGCAAGTGACTGTCTGAGGCCGATGTGCGCGCGGGGGCGGCTGACGACGATGGCGACATGCTCGAACGACTTGGCAGCCTCTCCGCCGCGCGACCGCGGCGCACGCTCATCCTCCTCCTGCTGTTCCTCGTCGTCGCCGGCCTCGTCGGCGGTCCCGTCGCCGGCAGACTCGAATCCGGCGGCGGCTTCGCGACCGACGCCTCGGAGTCCAGCCGCGCCGCCGCGCACCTCGAGCGCGCGACCGGTCAGCAGGCCGCACCCGGCATCGTGCTGCTCGTCTCCGGCGGCGCGGACGACCTCGCGCAGCGGACGAGGCAGGCGACCGGCCAGCTCGCGGCGGTGCCCGGCATCGTCGAGACAGCCGCCGCCGGCAGGGCGCGCGACGGCGACGCCGCGCTGGTGACCGGCACGATCAGCGCGGGCGTCGACGAGGAGGAGGTCGCCGAGGCGGTGGTGAGCAGCTTCGACGGCGAGGAGCAGGTCGTCGTCGGCGGATCGGCCGTCTCCGGATTGCAGGTCGGCGAGACGGTCTCCGAGGACCTCGCCCGCGCCGAGCTGATCGCCTTCCCGCTGCTGGTGCTGGTGGCGCTGCTGTTCTTCCGCGGCCGCGCCGCGCTGCTGCCGCTCGTCGTCGGCCTCACGACGGTGCTCGGCACCTTCCTCGTGCTGAGCGGTGTCAACGAGGTCTACGGCTTGAGCATCTTCGCGCTCAACCTCGTGATCGGCCTCGGGCTCGGGCTCGCGATCGACTACACGCTCTTCCTCGTGACCCGCTTCCGCGAGGAGTTGGGCGCGGGCACCTCGACGGCCGACGCGATCAGGACGACGATGACGACCGCGGGGCGGACCGTCGCCTTCTCGGCCGCGACCGTCGCCGTCGCGCTCGCCACGCTCACGCTCTTCCCGCTCGGCTTCGCGCAGTCGATGGGCATCGCCGGTGCCAGCGTCGCGCTCGTCGCGGCGGTCGCGTCGCTCGCCGTCTCGCCGGCGCTGCTGGCGATCTGGGGCCGCAAGCTGCTGCCGAAGGACGAGCGGCGCGCCGCGGCCGTCTACGACCGCTGGCACCGCCTCGCCCATGCCGTGATGCGCCGGCCGGGAGCGGTCGCCGCCGTCACGGCCGCGCTGATGCTCGTCGTCGCGCTGCCGGCCGCGGGCGTCAGGTGGACCCCGGTCGACGCGACCTCGGTGCCGGCCGAGCTGAGCGCGCGCGTCGTCTCCGACGCGATCGAGCGCGACTTCGGCGGAGCCGGCGCGACGCCGGTCACGATCGCGATCGACGCGCCGGCGTCGGAGGCGGGCGCGGCCGACGCGTACGCCGCGCAGATCGGCGCGCTCGACGGCGTCGAAGCGGTCGCGCCGCCGGCCGACCTCGGCCGCGACACCTGGCGGGTGACCGCGACCGTGCCCGGCGACCCGGCCGGCGCGAGCGCCCGCGACGTGGTCGCGGAGATCCGCGCGCTCGACGCGGCCTTCCCGACCGCGGTCACCGGTCCCGCCGCCGAGTTCGCCGACCAGCAGGAGGCGATCGGCTCGCGCCTGCCGCTCGCGCTGCTCGTCCTCTGTGGCCTCACCTTCCTCGTGCTGTGGCTGATGACCGGCTCGGTCGTGCTGCCGGCGAAGGCGATCGTGATGAACGCGCTGACCGTCGGCGCAGCGCTCTCCCCGCTGCTCTTCATCTACCAGCAGGGCAACCTCGAGGGGCTGCTCGGCTTCACCTCCAACGGCGGCGTCGAGCCGACGAACTTCCTCGTGACGGCGGCGCTCGTGTTCGCGCTCTCGACCGACTACGGCGTCTTCCTGCTCGGTCGCATCAAGGAGGCGCGCGACGGCGGCGCGGGCGAGCGCGAGGCGGTCGCCGTCGGCCTCGCTCGCAGCGGCCGCGTCGTGACCGCCGCGGCGATCCTGCTGGCGGTCGCGATCGGCGTCTTCTCGACCAGCTCGATCCCGTTCATCCAGCAGATCGGCATCGCGACCGCGGCCGGCGTACTGATCGACGCCTTCGTCGTGCGGACGCTGCTGGTGCCGTCGCTGATGGCGCTGCTGGGCAGATGGAACTGGTGGTCGCCGCGTCCGCTGCGGCGGCTGCACGAGCGGATCGGCATCAGCGAGGGGCCGGCCGCCCCGGCGCCCGCGCCGCTCGCCGGCTGAGGCGGCAGCGCCTACGATGCGAACGGTGACCGGTCTCCTCGCCAACCCGACGTTCCAGCGCTGGCTGCCGGTCATCGTGCTGCCGCCGATCCTGCTGCTCGACGGCCTGCTGTCGACGAAGACGGGAACCGATCCGAGCCTGTTCGACGTCCTCTGCGCCTACGTCGCCGTGCTGCCGCTCGCCCTGCGCGAGCGGCTCGGCTTCTTCGCGATCGCACCGCTGCTGGTCGCCGGCGCCGTGCTCGTGCTGTGGGCCTTCGAGCCCGGCACGACGGTCGTCGCGATACCGGCGTGGGCGCTGTTCGACATGGCGCGCGAGCGCGGCCGGCGCGAGACGCTCGTGGCGGCCGTCCTGATCGTGCCGTGCGTGATGCTGAGCGTGCTGCCGTTCTGCGACGACGCCGGCGAGTTCGTCTCGATCGTGCTGCGCAACCTCGCGATCTGCGAGCTGGCGCTCGCCGCCGGCTACGCGATGTGGCACCACCACGCCGCGCTCGCGCGCGAGGGGAGCGTGCGCGAGGCCGACGCCGAGCGGCGGCTCGGCGAGGAGCGCCTGCGGATGGCGCGGGAGGTCCACGACGTCGTCGCGCACGCGATGGTGGCGATCAACGTGCAGGCCGGCGTCGCCGCGCACATCGGCGAGGAGAACCCCGGCCAGGTGCGCGAGGCGCTGCTGCACATCAAGCGCACGAGCGGCGAGGCGCTGACCGACCTGCGCGCGACGCTCGGCGTCCTGCGCGACACCGACCGCGCGGCGCCCGTGGCGCCGGCCGCCGGCCTCGCCGACTTCGACGACGTCGCCGCGCAGCTGCGCGCCTCCGGCGTGCGCGTCGAGGTCGACGTCGACAGCGACGCGCCGGTCTCGACGCCGGTGCACGCGGCCAGCTACCGGATCGTGCAGGAGGCGCTGACGAACGTGCTGCGCCACGCCGACGCGCGCAGCGTGCGCGTCGTCGCGCGCGCCGAGGAGGAGCGGCTGCGGATCGTCGTCGACGACGACGGGAGCGGCCGCTCGAACGTCACGAGCGGGGCCGGCGCCGGCCTGCGCGGGATGCGCGAGCGGGCCGAGGCGCTCGGTGGCACGCTGACCGCGGGGCCGGGCGCGGAGCGCGGCTGGCGCGTCGAGGCGACGCTGCCGCGGGAGCGGCCGTGATCAACGTCCTGCTGGCCGACGACCAGACGCTCGTGCGGGCCGGCTTCCGGGCGCTGCTCGATGCGCAGTCCGACGTCCACGTCGTCGGCGAGGCGGGCGACGGCGCGGAGGCGGTCGAGGTGGCCCGCCGCCGACGGCCCGACGTCGTGCTGATGGACATCCGCATGCCGCGCATGGACGGCCTCGAGGCGACCCGCCGGATCACCGCCGAGCCGGATCTCGCCGACACGCGCGTGATCGTGCTGACGACCTTCGAGCTGGACGACTACGTCTTCGGCGCGCTGCGGGCCGGCGCCTCCGGCTTCCTGCTCAAGGACATCGACCCGCCCGACCTGCTGGCCGCCGTCCGCGTCGTCGCCGAGGGTGAGGCGCTGCTGGCGCCGCGCCTCACCCGCCGCCTGATCGAGGCGTTCGTCGAGCAGGGCCGCGCCGTCGCGAGCGCCGTCAGCGAGGGCGAGCGGCTGAGCGAGGTGACGCCGCGCGAGCGCGAGGTGCTCGCGCTCGTCGGCCGCGGCCGCTCCAACGACGAGATCGCCGACGCGCTGACGCTCTCCCCGCTGACGGTCAAGACCCACCTCGCGCGGCTCTTCTCGAAGCTGGGCGCGCGCGACCGCGCCCAGCTCGTCGTGATCGCCTACGAGACCGGCCTCGTCGTGCCGGGCGGCGGCTGACGCGACTCAGCCGCAGACCGCCTTGCGCAGCCCCCAGCCGTTGTTCCAGTCGGCGAAGAACTCGGTCTTGTCGATCCCCAGCCGCGTCGGCATCCCGGAGATGTCGCTTCTGTCCGGCGGCGCGAACAGCGGGTCGACCAGCTCCGAGGTCGGGTTGCTGCCGCCGTGCCAGATCGTCGGCAGGCCGCTGCGCCAGCTGTCGGTCACGACCTGCATCGGGTTGTCGCTGCTCTTCAGCACCCGCAGCATGAAGTACGACTGGTTGGACGCCGCCGGCGGCGTCGTGTTCGCCGGCGCGTTCCAGCCGTGGACGACGCTGTAGTGCAGCGAGCCGGCGGGGTTCTTCGAGAACGGGTGCGTGCGCGGCGGGTTGGTCGGGTCGTCGCCGTCGCCCCAGCAGCGGTAGGCGGTGCCGGGCAGCGTCCGCGCCGAGGGGCCGAAGCGCGGGTCGTCGGTCGCGCCGGTCGCGTTCGGGTCGATCACCCACTGCGTGTAGGTCAGCGGCAGCAGCGAGGCATAGAACTCGCGCGTCGCGCTGAGCGCGAGCGACTGGCTCAGGGTCGTCGACGCGCGCGGGTTCAGCGACCACGAGCCGTTCGCGTTTCTGCCGGCCGTCTGCAGCTTGCCCCAATCGCTGACGAGCAGCTGCTCGATGTGCATGATCGTGCTTCTGAAGCCCGTGTAGCGTCTGATCAGGTCGCTGCCGAGCATGTCGGCGCGGTCGTGGATCGCCTGCGAGGCGCCATTCGCCTCCCCGCCGCTCTGCTCCGACTCGGGCGTCGTCGCGGAGGCGAGCCCGAGCACGCCGGCGACGAGCGCGATCGGCTCGGCCGCCTCCGCCAGCGGGGTGAAGCCGAGCAGCCCGGAGGCGACCTCGAGCGAGTAGTCGCTGACGTCGAGCCAGTCCAGCTCCGCCTGCTGCTTGTCGCGCTTCTCGGCGTTGACGCGCGAGTTCTCCGCGACTCTGCCGGCGATCCCGCCGAGGTTGACGAACTCGGTCAGCGCGTTCTCGTCGTAGATCACCTTCCATCTGTCGACGAGTCCCTGGATCGCCGCGACGTAGTTCATCTCGGTCACGAGCTGGCCGCGCAGGTCGGTGAACTGTCTCGCCGTGAACGGCTGGTCGCCGCCGGGGTAGCCGAGGTTCCCGGTCGTCGTCGCGAGCGTCGACCAGGTGAGCGCGTCCTGGTAGTGGTCGCGGACGTCGGGCGAGCCGGCGCCGTTGAACAGCTGGTTCGAGATCCAGCGGTTGGCGGCGTCGTAGGCGCCGCCGGAGTAGGGCCAGGCCGTCCGCGGCTGGAAGGCCAGCTGCCACAGCGCGGAGGGCTCGAAGGCGGGATCGGAGACGGCGGTGTGGACGGTCCACTGCCCCTGTCTGGTGCGCGCGAGCGTGCCGATCATGCGCGCGTTCGACTGGACGTTGCCGGTCTGCCCCTGGACGTGGCTGGCGCGGCCGTCGAACGGGTGCGTCGAGCCGACGACCGTCAGGCCGCCGTTGGCGACGCCCTGGTTGTTCTGGTTGTCGCCGAAGCTCGAGACGACGTCGTGGCCGACCGGGCTGGAGAGCACGCCGACCTGGCCGGCGACCGTCGGGCCGGCCGCGTTCCAGACCTTGTAGAGCGCGTTGTTGGGGTTGTCGGTGCCGTCGCTGGAGACGAACTGGCCGCCCTTCCAAGCGCCCAGGTCGGGCGCGCCCACGTCGTCGTTGACCCAGCTCGGCGAGCCGTTGGGCGTGTTGCCCCAGTACTGCCCGCGGCCGAAGGTCTGCAGCACGACGACGCTCTGCCCGCCGTAGCTGCGGTTGGCATACGCGAGCGTGTTCGCCAGCCCCTTGACGCCGACGCCGTAGTCGCCGGCGGCCGGGTTCCCGGCGGCGCCGTCGAGCGCGGCTCCGCCGGCCTGGATGATCGTGTAGGTCGCCTGCACGAGCGGTCTGAGCCCGGCGCCGGCGTCGAGCACCAGCAGCTGGACGCCGGTGTCGCCGTCGCGGATCGACGTCGTCGACCGGTAGCTCTGTGAGCCGATCGCGATCACGTTGCGCGTGTAGAGGTCGGAGCCCGGCGCCGAGGTGTCGATCGGCACCATCTCCGGCGAGACGTAGGAGTAGGTCACGTTGTTGACCGTCTGCAGGTAGCCGTTGAGCGTGCCGCCGCGGCCGCTGGATCCGCCCTGGAAGCCGGCCAGCCCGGCCTGCGTGACGCCGACGCTCTGGTGCGCCTGGCCGGGGCTCATCCCGACCTTGCCGATCAGCGACCAGTGCGAGTTGCTGAGCGACAGGTAGCCGTCCGGGCTGTCGGGCAGGCCGCCGACGCTCGCGATCAGCGCGTGGAACGTCTTCCAGTCGAAGTTGGCCTTGCGCTTCGGATCCCAGGCGGTCGGGTGGACGAGGTTCTGGGCGGTCGCGACGGCCATCACGATCAGCCCTCCGTCTCTGTATCTGTTGACGAAGCTCTGCGCCTGCTTCAGCTCGTTCGGCGCGAAGGAGGCGTCGCCGAGCGTCGTCGTGTCGCTCTCGTTCAGCGCGACGACGTGCAGCCACTTGCCGGGCGCGGTCGGCAGCGAGCGGTCGTCGACCTTGATCGCGCCGTCGGCGGCGATCGTCTGGATCGGGACGCCCATCGGGTCGTCGGTCGGCCCGACCGCGACCGTGACGTCGTCGACGGTGACCGGGCTGACCGGCTCCAGCGTCGCCGGCAGTGGTTCGAGCGTCTCCGGCAGCGGCGTCAGCGGGGTGCTGGGCTGGCTCGGTCTGACAGGCGTCAGCGGCGTGCTCGGCTGCTCGCTCTGGGCGGTGCCGGCGCGGGCGCCCGTCTGCCGCGACGGGGCGCGGTCGCGCGCGGCGCGCGCCGGTCGCGCCTCGACGACGTGCAACCGCACGCGGTAGCGGCCGGGCGTGCGCGCGACCAGTTGCGGCCGTCTGCCGGTGTCGCCGACCAGCCGCACGCTGGCGCCGCGCGGCCGCTCGACGAGCTGCCAGCGGTAGACCAGCCGCGTGCCCCTGCGCGCGCCGCGCGAGCGCGAGCCGTCGAACACGACGGCGTGGCCGGCAGCGGAGCGCCGGTCGCGCCCGGCGCTGACCAGCGGCGCGCCGCGGCCGATCCGGATCGTGCGCGTGACCCGCTGGAAGCGATGGCCGGCTTCGTCGAGCGCGACCGTGACGCGGTTGACGCCGAAGCGCAGGCCGTGGTGGGCACCGAGCTGGAGGCGGCCTTCGCGCGCGTCCGCGGGGTCGGCGGGTCCGTCGAGCTGGTCGCGCAGGAGGCGGCCGTTGACCCACAGGCGCTGGCCGAGCACGCGCCGGTGCGCGCGCACGTCGACGGTCAGCGCTGAGCGCTCCTCGCGGCCGTCGCGCACGACCGGTCGTGCCGTGAGGACCGGCGGGCGCGCGTCGCGCCGCCAGGCGACGAAGGTGAAGCCGGCGGTGCGCAGGCCGCGCGTGCCCGCTCGCCCGACCGCGGCCGTGAAGCTGCCGCGGCCGATGCGGAAGTCGCGCCCGCGCACGAGCCGCGCGGTGCGCACGCCGCCGACCGCGCTGCCGAAGCGGCGCGTCACGTCTCTGCCGTCGAGCCGCGCGCGGAAGCCGGGACCGCTCGCGCGCAACCGCACGACGAGGGTCGGGCGCTCGACGCGCACGTCGACGCTGCTGTTCGGGGTCAGCAGCGAGAGCCGGGGCGCGGTCGCCGCGGCGGAGCCGTCGGCGGCTCCTGCCACGGGCGCGCATGCGCCGGCGCTCGCCGCGATCAGCCCTGCCGCCAATCGAGCTCGCATGGCGCAGAAGCGTGAGGCCGTTGGCGCGTCGCTGCATCCGGGATTGCACCGGATCGTCAAGCGCCGTGACCCTGGGAAGCGGCGCTATCGTTGCCGGCTGTCGAGCAGTCCCTGGCAGGGGCGGTCGACGGTCGGGGACGGCGACGGATCGCGGGAGAGGGGCGGCGGCGATGGACGAGGTCGACAAGCTGGTGCGGCGGTCGCTGCGCGAGACGCTCGACTCGGCGCGCCGCGGTGACGGGCGTGCGCTGTTCGCGCGCGGCTCGCTGCTGAGCGGCACGGCGGAGCTGCTGCTGCGGGCGCGCGCGCTGACCTCCGAAGGCGGCGGGATCACCCTCGTGGCGGGACGCGGCAGCGTCCTGGAGCGCGCCGTGCCGTTCGCCTTCGCTGAGCAGCTCGCGGGCTCCTCCGGCGGCGAGCTGGTGTCCGCGGCGCCGCTCGTCGCGACGGCGCGACGGCTGCTCGACGAGTGGAGCGCGGCCGGGCCGACGGTGCTGCTGCTCGACGACGTGCAGTGGGCCGACGACGCCTCGCTGGAGCTGCTCGCGCTGCTGACGCGGCGCCTCGCGGGCCGCCCGGTCGCGCTCGTCGCGACGCTGCGCGGCTGGCCGCCGGCGGCCGCGGCGCTCGCCGACGAGTTGGCGCGTGAACGCGCAGCGACCGTGGTCGAGCTGCCGGCGCTCGACGCGGCCGTCGCGGCGCTCCCGCAGCGCGAGCTGCTCGCCCGCGCGTTCGCGGGGCTGCCCGCCGACGCGCGCGCCTGCGCCGAGGCGGCGGCGGTGGTGCTGGCGACGGCCGCCGCCGACGGCGCGGCGGTCACGCTGCCGAGCGCCGACTTGTGCGCGATCGCCGGGAGCGACGCGGCGGCGTTCGCCGCGACGCTCGACCTGCTCGTCGCGACCGGCCTGCTGGATGCCGACGGCGGCGTCGTTCGCTTCGCGCTGCCGGCGCTGGCCGCGGCGATCGAGGGGACGCTGGCGCCCGGGCGGCGGGCGCTGCTGCACGGCCGCGCCTACGAGCGGCTGCGCGAGCGCGGCGACGTCGTCACGGCCGCGCCGCACGCGATCGCCGCCGGCCTGGTCGGCGACCGGCGCGCGGTCGAGACGATCGCGCAGGCGGCGGAGGCGGTGCTCGGCGGCACGGCCGAGCGGGGCCTGGAGCTGTTCGCGGCCGCGCTCGAGCTGGCGGAGCCGGCGCCGCCGGCGGCGCTGCTGGCGCGCTCCGGCGACGCGCCCTTCGCCGCCGGCCGGCCCGACGAGGCGCTCGCTCGCTACGCGCGCCTGCTGCGGCTCCCGCTCGACCCCGAGCAGCGCGCCGGCGCGCTGCTGAGAGCCGCCCGCGCGCAGACCTACACCGGCCGCTTCGAGGACGGCCGCGCGAGCTACGACGACCTCGTCGCGCAGGCGCGCGAGCAGGGGCCGGGCCCGTCGGCGGCGCTGCTGCTGGAGCGGGCGCACGTCGTCTGGGAGCTGGGCGGGCCGCTGGCCGGCGTGGCGGCGCTGGCGCCCGAGCTGGCGCCGGCGGCCGGCGCAGCCGAGCGGGAGCTGCTGGAGGCCGCCCGCGGCAACTACCTGCTGCAGGCCGGCGACCCCTCCGGCGTCACCGCCGTCGAGCGCTTCGCCGACCGCGAGCGACGGCGGCTGGTCGCCGGCAACGACGATCCGGCGGCGTCGTTCAACGCGGCGCTGCTGCACGCCGCCTGCTGCTGCATCACCGAGCGCTTCGACGCCGGGGCGGCCGCGATCGAGCACGGCAGCGCGCTGCTGCGCGCCGCCGGGGCCGGGCGCGCCGCGGCCCCGCTGGAGCTGATCGCGGCCGGCGCGCAACTGCACCGCGGCGACCCCGGCGGCGTGCTGAGCGAGCTGGAGCGGATCGAGGCGGAGCTGGACGTCTACCCGCTGATGCGGCCGCACCTGCTGATGCTGCGCGCTCGCGCGCAACAGGTGCTGGGGCTGACCGCGGAGGCGGCCGACAGCGCCCGCGCCGCGGCGGCCCTGCCGGCGGCCGCCTCGTTCTTCGTGCGCATCTGGCTCGCCTGGATCGAGGCCGAGCGGCTGCTCGCCGCCGGCCGCGCGGCCGAGG
>DATIOB010000752.1:0-15075 GCA_035473605.1 Conexibacter sp. | reverse complement strand
TCGCCGATCCGCCGAAGGCGGTCAAGTCCGGCGCGGCGGCCGTCGGCGGCTTCGTCGGCCTGACGCTCGGCAGCGCGCTCGTCTCGTCGCTGCGGCATCGGCCGAAGGGCCAGACGTGATGAAACTCTCAACGGTGGTGGTGTTCGGAGCCGGCTACGTCATGGGCACCAAGGCGGGACGTGAACGCTATGCGGAAATCGTCAAGGTGGCGCAGAGGATCTCTCAACGGCTCGACGAGCTCAGCGCACGTGGTGAATTCGGAGCTGACGCGGGGGAGGAGCGACCCGTCGCGTCTTCCGCCGACCACGCCGACGACGCTGGCCGTCCTTTCGATCCCCGGGAGCACGAGACGACTCTCGGAGGGAGTGGCGCTGAAGGCGTCGGTGATCGCGCGTTTGCTGGGTATGCGCCTGCTGACGTTGGACGCGACCGTCCTCGTCGCGCCGGCTGAGATCACGGCGGCGACGACTGCGTCGCCCTCGTCGCCGCCGCCGTTGCCGCTTCCGCCGGCGCTGCCACACCGTCCGGCCGGGCGATCGCGCCCGGTCGGCGATGGGCTGCGCGAAGCCGCGCGCGACATCGAGGCGGGCGCGGCCAGCCTCGCGGCCGCCCGTGCGGGCGCGCCCTCGCGGCGGTGAAGCGGCGCCCGCCGGTCGATGGCATCCGCGCGCGCAGCGCGCCGCCGCACCAATCGGCGGTCTGTCACCGCACCGGGACGTAGGATCCTCGCATGACGACTCCCCGCCTCCGCCCGCTCGCGCGCGTGCTCGCGCTGATCGCCGCGAGCGCGCTCTGCGCCTGCTTCGCCGCGGCGCCCGCCACCGCCGCGACGCCCAGATCGAAGTCGTGCGACGTCTCCGCGGTCGCCGACAGACTCGGGCCGACGTCGGTCTCGGCCGTGAAGGTGATCGGCACGAGCTGCCCCAACGGCATCGCCGTCGTGAAGGCGTTCCACGCCTGCCGCCTGACGAACGGCACCAGCGGCCGCTGCGTCAGACGCGTGAAGGGCTTCGCCTGCATGGAGCAGCGCACCGGCAGCACGCCGCAGTTCACGGCGCTGGTGACGTGCAAGAAGGACAGAGCGACCGTCTCGCACCGCTACACGCAGGTGGTCTAAGAGGCCTCGCGCTTCGCCCGCGCCCGCCGCTTGCCCTCGTGCATCGCGGCGACGCGGGCGACGGGGATCGCACGCCCCTCCTCCACGAGCGCGTCGGGCAGCGTCTGCGGGGCGGGCATCGCCTCCGCCCACGGGTTGCCGTCGCCGAGCAGCGCCGGCACGGTGCGGATCGTGAAGGCGGTCGGGTCGGCGTGCTCCAGCTCCTCCCAGAGGAGCGGAAAGGAGACGGTCGCGCCCGGCCGGATCCGCGGGCTGTAGGCGGCGACGACCGTCGCGCCGCCGGCGCGCGTCGCGTCGACGAAGACCCTGCCCTCGCGCTCCTCGACGACGTAGGCGGTCGTCGCAAGCGCCGGGTCGAGACGCTCGGCGCGGGCGGCGAGCGCGCGCGTGGCGGCGGCGATCGCCTCGCCGCTCGTTTCGCCGCTGGCCGGCGCGGCGATCGGCACGAAGACGTGCACGCCCTTGGCGCCGCTCGTCTTCAGTGCGCCGGCGAGGCCGGCGTCGGCAAGCGCCTGACGCACGAGCTGGGCGGTCTGGGCGACGACGGCGAAGGGCGCGCCCGCGGGCGGGTCGAGGTCGAGCACGAGATGGGTCTGTCGCGGCGCGTCGCCGTCGTCGTCGAGCCGCGCGAGCGTCGGGTGGTACTCGACCGCGCGCTGGTTGGCGAACCAGCGCAGCGTCTCGCGGTCGTTGCAGAGCGCGTAGTGGACGTCGCGTCTCGACGCCTCCGCCCAGATCGAGACCGTCTCGATCCACGGCGGCGCGTATCTGGGGACGTTCTTCTGCATGAACGGCCGCCGGCCGCGCAGCGCCCGCATCACCGACAGCGGCCGGCCGCGCAGCTCGCCCAGCAGCTGCTCGGCGACCGCGTCGAGGTAGTCGACGAGGTCGCCCTTGGTCGCGTCGGCGCCGTCGAACAGCGGCTGGTCGAGGTTGGTCAGCTCGGTCATCGAAGGCTTGGACGGCGCCGGGCGCGCAAACTCATCGGCGAGCAGCAGGGCGCCGGTCGCAGCGTACTGCGCCGCGCGTGCCGAGCGGCGATGATCTGTCGCGCACCGAGTCGTCGATCCGCGTGAGGAAGTCCGTCAGATGCCGAAAGCCCAAACGCCCGCTCCGCCGCGCAGACCGCGCACGCCGTTGATGGAGATCGATCCGGCCGGGCTCGACGACGAGGCGCTGAAGGAAGGGCTCGCCAACGCGGTCTTCGCACAGGCCAACCTCGCCAACCTGCGCGGCCACAGAACGATGGTCGAGCGGGTCGTCTTCCGCGGCTGCCGCATGACCGGCATCCAGTTCGCCGAGTCGACGCTGCGGGACGTGCTCGTCGAGGACTGCCGCGTCGATCTGGCGTCGATGCGCTTCAGCCGGCTGGAACGCGTCGTCTTCCGCCGCTGTCTGCTGCAGGACCTCGAGCTCAACGAGGCGCAGCTGACCTCGGTCGTCTTCGACGAGTGCGACCTCAGCGGCGCCGACTTCGCCTTCGCGAGATTCGCCAGATCGGAGATCCGCGGCTGCACGCTCGACCGCGTCACCTCGGTCGAGCGGCTGCGCGGCGTCGCGATGCCGTGGCCCGACATCGTCGGCTTCGCCGGCTCGCTCGCCGCCGCGATCGGGATCGCGGTGATCGACGAGGAGGACGACGAGCAGTAGGTCGGTCAGCCGGCTGCGGTCGCGGCCGGCGCCAGCTCGAGCGTCTCGCCGCTCTCCAGCACGCGTGCCGTGACGCCGGCCTCGCGCGCGGCGGCGAGGAAGCTCGCGGCCGGCGCGTCGACCTGCTCATAGAGCGGCGGCCCGTTCAGCGTGTCGTAGTGGATCGGGACGGCGAGGGCGGCGCCGAGGATCGCCGCCGCGGCAGCCGCCTGCCGCGGGTCCATCGCCGCGGCGAACGGGCTCGGCGGCTGGCGGTGGGGGAGGCTGACACGCGCGCCGTTGACCGGCAGGAAGACGGCGTCGAAGGCGCCGAGCCGCAGCTTCGTCAGCCACCAGGAGCCGTGGAACAGCGTGTCGCCGGCGTGCAGGATGCGGACCCCGCCGGCCTCGACGACCCACGAGAGCTGCGGATCGCCGAAGCCGTCGACGGCCGGCACGGCCGTGAAGGTGAAGGGGCCGCGCGTCAGCGACTCCCATGGCTCGAACGTTCGCGTCGCGATCCCGCGCTGCGCGATCCCGTCCTCGGCGAAGGTGAGCGCGCCGTTCTCCAGCACGCCGCCCGCGGGCGCCGGCCCCGGGCGCAGCAGCAGGCCGTCGGGGCGCAGCGCGGCGGCGATCGCCGCCGGGTCGGCGTGGTCGGCGTGAAGGTGGGTGACGAGCGCGGTCGCGACGGCGCCCGCCGTCGCGGGCGCGGGCAGCGGCCCGTGCGGCGCGCCGACGAACGGCTCCAGCGGCGCCGCGTCCTCGAACAGGTCGATCACGGCGCTCTCGCCCTCGGCCTCGATCTCCAGTCCGGCCCAGCCCAGTCGACGGATCCGCATCGCCGGTCTCCTCGTGTCGCGGCGCGCCGTGCGCGTGGACGACGCAACCATTTAGCAAACGATCGTTCGTAATCTATACTGCGCGCGATGAGCCCGCGCCGATCGGCCGCAGCAGCCCGCGAGACCCGCGAGGAGATCGTCGCCCGCGCGGTCGCCGTCGCCTCCACCGACGGGCTCGAAGGGCTGACGATCGGCCGGCTGGCCGGCGACCTGTCGATGAGCAAGGCCGGCCTGATCGGCCACTTCGGCAGCAAGGAGCGGCTCCAGCTCGCAGCGCTGGAGGAGGCGATCGCGATCTTCACGCGCGAGGTCTGGCTCCCGGTCGCCGACCGCCCGGCGGGGCGCGAGCGGCTGCTGGCGATCTGCGACGCATGGGTCGCGCACCTGCAGAGCGGCGTCTTTCCCGGCGGCTGCTTCCTGACCGCCGCCTCGATGGAGTTCGACGGTCGCAGCGGGCCGGTGCGCGAACGCGTGATCGCGGCGCTCGAGCTGTGGCGGTCGGTGATCGAGCACGACGTGCGCGCCGCGGTGGCGGCCGGCGAGCTGCCGGCCGCGACCGACCCGGCGCAGGTCTGGTTCGAGTGCAACGCGCTCGCGATCGGGCTCAACCAGGCGATCCAGCTGTTCGGCGACGCCGGCGCCCCGGCCCGCGCGAGCCGCGCGATGCGGCGCGCGATCGGCGTCGGCGCGGACGGCTGAGCGCGCGCCGCGCCGACACGGCGCGACCCCGCCGCAGCGCTCAGTCGGCGGGCGCCTGCGCGAACGAGATGCTGTTGCCGTCGGGGTCGAGCACGGTCATGTGCCGTACGCCGTTGCCGTAGGTGTGGACCGGTCCGTGCGCGATCCGGCGGGCGTCGAGGTCGGCGACGAGCCTGTCGAGGCCGGTCGTGCTGATCGTGACCCGCCCGGCGCCGACGTGGTCGCGCCGCTCCTCGATGAAGATCCACGCGTGCTCGGCGACTCCCCACAGCAGCTCGTCGCCGGCGACGTGGTCGGCCGGACGCCCGAAGAAGGTCTCGTACCAGCGGCGTGACGCGTCGAGATCGCTGACAGGGATCCCGGCGTGGAGGTCGGTCATCGTGGTCATGGAGGTGCAGACCGCGATCGCGGCGGGAACTCATCGGCGGTCGGCGCCGGCGTGGACCTGAGTCCATGCCATCGCACCGTTCGCTCGTCTACTGTCAGAACGACGACAATGGTGGCACGGAGGCGGGCGCGATGAGGATCGACAGCTGGAGCTTGGCAGCAGCCGCGGGCGCGCTCGCGACGTTCGTCGTCGCGACGGCGTCCGCGACCGCCGCGGCGGCGCCCAATGCCGCGTCGCCGGTCATCTCGCCGCGGCCGGGGCAGGTCGTCACCGCCCACAGAGTCAAGCTCGTCGTGCGCGCCGGCCACGAGCACGGCGACCTGCGCGTGACGCTCAACGGCCGCGCGATCGGGAGGGACTTCCCGCTCGCCAGACGCGGCACGCGGACGCTGTGGGTCGCCAACAGCCACGGGCTGCGCCATGGCGGAAACGTGCTGCGGGTGCACGCCCGCACGGGCTACAGAACCCGCACCGCGACCGTCCGCTTCACCGTCCGGCGCAGCGCGCCGCTGGTCGGCGCCGGGCGCGACCGCTCCGTCACCGCCGGCACGCCCGCGCACCTGGGCGGCCACCTGCACCACCGGCCCGGGGCCAGACGCAAGCGGGCGACGAGAGTGCGCTGGACGGTCGTCGCCGCGCCGCGCGGCAGCCGCGTCAGAGCGGTCGCCGCCGGCGCCACGCTGAGACCGCTGCTGAAGCCCGACAGGCTCGGCACCTACACGCTGCGGATGACGGCCGGCGACGGCGCGAACGCGATCTCCGACACGGTCCAGTACAGCGCGATCCCGGCCGACCCGCTCGTCCCGGTCGAGACGCAGCTGCCGCCGTCCTCCTCCTCGACCGGGGCCGCGCAGCCCGGTCTCCGCGTCGGCGGCAGCGAGTACCGGATGGCGTACCTCGGCTTCGCGAACGGCCAGGGCGCCTACTTCAGCGACCGCTTCGCGGCGATGTGGCAGGTCGCCGCGTTCGACCGCAAGACGCTGACGCCGCTGTACAACCGCACCTACGGCTGGTGCCTCGCGGACAACACCTGGAAGTACTGCCGCTCGCCTGACAACCCCGGCAGAACGCACGAGCCGATGTTCGTCGACCCGAACGCCGAGCTGATGCGCGAGGCGCCGGGGAACGGCGCGCCGGGCGCACTCGTGATCGCCCGCACGCTCGGGCGCCCCGGCGCCGACACGACGCCGGGCAGCTACGCCGCGCTGCTCGACCGTTCAGGCTTCTTCGGCCGGCCCAGCGGCGGCGGCGACCGGCCGCCGATCGTCGGCCCGACCTCGTACATCGGCGTGCCGGGGATGGACGCGGGCGAGGCGGACGTCGCCGGCCGCTTCGACGGCAGCATGAGCGGCTTCCTGGTGCATGACCAGCACTACCAGTTCCACTTCCTCCCGGGCGCGCGGCCGACCTTCGACACGCGCGTCACGAGCTGCACCGACAGCACGTGCACGATCGGGCACTGCTTCGGCGACAGAGAGGCGAGCGAGACGGTCCCGCGCGACCGCGGCGGCTACTTCGTGACGGCCTGGGACCCGGTCACGCTCGCCTTCCGCAACCAGACCTTCGCGACGATCGACGGCGGCGGCGAGGCGACGCTCGCGGCGACGAAGGGCCTCGCCGACTTCCTCGACAGCGCGAGAGCGAGCGGCAGCCTCATCGCGATCTCGACGCTGCGCGGCACCGCGATGACGCCGAGAGCGCTGCTGCCCGGTGCCGACGGCGAGCAGCCGTTCGCGCGCGTCGTCGACACGGTCGCGGCGATCGGCGGCACCCGCCACGGCTTCCTCACGAGCGCCACGAGCGCGAGAGCGGAGTACACGGTGGTCGGCTGGCCCGGCGCCGGCGAGGCGGGCAGCTACGACGCCGCCGGCAGAGCCGACGCCGCGCGGCTGCGCGGTGCGCTCGTGCCCGACCGCGCCTCGCAGCTGCGCCCGACGAACGTCAGCAGCGTCGGGGCGCCTGCCGAGCGCATCAACCAGATGATGGTGCGGCCGACGAGCAGCGCGTGGAGATACCCCGACGCGAGCAGCGGGCCGGGCGCGGCGATCCAGTGCATCGGAGCGGCGCTCGCGCAGGGCACCAACATCCGCGCGATCTATTCCGACCTGACGACCGAGGCGGCCGCGACCGCGCTGCAGAACGACGTCAAGAACCTCGACCTCGAGGATCTCGAACCCGTTGATGGGACCAGCCTCGTCTGCACGCCGGCGGCGGCCGACTTCGCGAGCGCGCAGAAGCAGCTCGTGAGAGAGCTGGGCTGGGTCGCGCACGTGCGCGGGTACCTGACGGCGCTCTCGACGCCGGAGGCCGCGCAGGGCGGCGCGATCTGGGGCCAGGCGCTGACGCTCGGCAACGAGCTGGACGGCGAGCTGGCTGCGACGGACGCGAACGCGCCGTTCGTCGTCGACGCGCTCGGCTTCGTCGCCTCGATGGTCGACCTGCTCGTGCCGGGCGCCGGCCGGTTGCTGGAGGACGGCGTCGAGGAGGGCGTGCTGGAGGGGGAGAAGCTGGCCGAGAACGTCACCGGGGCGCTGTCGACGACGTCGGCGCTGTTCTGGCTCGCGAGCACCGGCGTCCAGCGGGCGGCCGACGGCGGGCCGTCGCTCGACGAGACGGTCGCGGCGACCGACCTCGCAAACCACCTGATGCTGAAGGCGCAGGCGGCGACGGCGGCCTTCACGCCGATCGGCGACGTGATCGTCAGCGATCCGCAGAAGCTGGAGGAGGTCGGGCGCTGGGCGAGATGCCGCGCCGGCGTGCCGGGCGGCTGCAAGGCGGGCTTCGAGGAGTACGCGGCGACGCCGGCGGAGATCGAGAGACTGACCGACGTCTCGCTGCGCGCGATGGGCCGCACGGTCTACGGCACGCTCGTCCCCAGAGCGTTCCCGTCGTGGGACGTCGGGACCACGACGCATCCCGACAACCCGCCGCTGTTCTTCGGCTGTGACGTGACCTCGCCCTTCACCGGGGCGCCGGCGAGCTCGTACGCGGCCGGCTTCGACCGGATCGAGAACGGCCAGCGGCGCTGGCGCGTCTTCCTGATGGTCCACAGCGGCAGCAGCTGGTCGTGGGCGTCGCAGAAGGTCGACGACCGCATGTTCTCGCCGACCGGCGACACGTGGGACGTCGCCGGCCTCGGCATGGACCGGCTCGCGACGATGCGCGACACGCCCGAGCGCTTCGACGCCAGCGGCGCGAGCTACACCTGCGGCTTCTCGGAGTAGGAGGCGGGGCGGCTCGGATCGCGATCGATCGTAGACTCGTTCGATGAATCCCCTCAGCATTGGCGCCGTCGCGAGATCCCGCAAGCAGGACGAGCGACGGCTGGCGATTCATCCCGCGCACGTCGAGCGGATCGACCCCGACGTCCGCGCGCACCTCTTCCTCGAGCGCGGTTACGGCGAGCGCTTCGGCGTCTCCGACGAGCAGCTCGCGCCGCTGGTGGGCGGGCTGCGCGAGCGTGACGAGCTGTTCGCCGAGTGCGACGTGCTGCTGCTGCCCAAGCCGCTCGCCGCCGACCTCGAGACGCTGCGGCCCGGCCAGGTCGTGTGGGGCTGGCCGCACTGCGTCCAGGATCGGGAGATGACGCAGCTGGCGATCGATCGCGGCCTGACGCTGATCGCCTGGGAGGCGATGAACCACTGGACCGCGAGCGGCCACTTCAGCGTCCACGTCTTCCACAAGAACAACGAGGTGGCCGGCTACTGCTCGGTCCTGCACGCGCTGGAGCTGCTCGGGACGACCGGCGACTACGGCCGCCGGCTGAGGGCGGCCGTGATCAGCTTCGGCGCCACGGCGCGCGGCGCGGTGCGGGCGCTGTCGGCGCTCGGGATCAGCGACGTGACGGTGCTGACGCAGCGCAACGTCTCCGCCGTCGCCTCGCCGTTCGCCTCCGTGCGGATGCAGCACTTCGCGCGCGATCCTGCCAACCCCACCCGCACGCTCGCGCTGAAGGCGCCGGAGCCCGGTCCGCTCGCGGAGGTGCTGGCCGGCTACGACATCGTCGTCAACTGCATCCTGCAGGACCCCGACGAGCCGCTGATGTTCGTGATGGACGACGACCTCGGCCGCTTCGCGCCCGGCACGCTGTTCGTCGACGTCTCCTGCGACGCGGGCATGGGCTTCGAGTGGGCGCGGCCGACCTCGTTCGCCGACCCGATCTTCACCGTCGGCAAGGGCCTGCACTACTACGCCGTCGACCACAGCCCTTCGTTTTTGTGGAACTCGGCGACGTGGGAGAACAGCGAGGCGCTGCTGGAGTACCTGCCGATCGTGATGGCCGGGCCGTCAGCCTGGGATGCCGACGAGACGATCCGGCGGGCGATCGAGATCCGCGAGGGGCACGTGCAGAACCCCAGCATCCTCTCCTTCCAGCAGCGTTCGCCGACCTATCCGCACGGGCCGGTCTGAGGCACCGGGACGACGGTCACGGCTCCGCGACGACCGTCACGTACCCGGCGGCCAGGTCGACCACGATGCTGCCCCGCCAGCCGATCTCTCTCAGCGTGTCCTTGAGCGCGTCGAGGGCCCGGAGGGGGTTGCTGCCTCCCCCTCGGGCGACGTGGTTGAGCGGGGTCGGCGCGGGGTAGCGGTTGGAGATCGTCTCCCAGATGCTGGCCTCGTCGCTGGTGAGGGCGGCTCTGATGCCGGTGCGCGTGACCGTGACGACGCGGTGGCCGCGGAGATAGCTGAGGCCCGAGATGGACGTGTCGTCGAAGAAGCCCTGAGCCGGCGGCCGCTCGAAGGCCGGGACGTCGCCGGGGTCGGCGCCGGGCTTCAGGTGCGGCACGAGCAGACGGCTCCAGGAGCGGTTGACCTGGCGCCATTCGCTGGGGCAGCGGACCGCGCGGGCGCGGGGGAGGCCGTCTCTGCCGACGATCGATCTGAACGCTCTCGGGTCGCTGCCGTAGATCCAGCAGAGGAACTGGTAGACGCGCTGCTGGGAGAGCGAGTGCTCGTCGGCGTAGGCGTCGTCGGTCGGGGCGTCGTCGCCCGAGAAGCCGGCGAACAGGATCGCGGCCGAGAGCGCCGAGCGCGGACCGAACCCTCTCGTGTTGGCGAGCAGGTAGGCGGCGAAGCCGTCGACGGCGTCCTCCTCCTTGCCGGTGATCGGGATGTCGAGCTGGTCGACGAGCGCGTGGCCCAGCTCGTGCGCGATCACGAACTCGTTGGCGTACGTCATCGCTCTGACCGGCCGCAGGAACCCGATGCCTCTGAGGAGCGGTCTGAGCGTGTCGACCTCGGTCACCAGGAAGGAGCCGGGGAAGTGGATGAAGCTGACCCTTCTGCCGCCGATTCTCACGTCGGGCAGGTAGGCCGGGCCGATCTCCAGCTCGCTGGAGAAGACGATCGGGATCTCGTTCGGCAGCAGGTATCTGTCGTTGACGGCGGCGGCGACGCGCTCGACGGCGCCGGAGCGGCGCAGCGCTCTGGCGTAGCGGCGGGCGTCTCTGGAGACCCGCTCCCACTCGACCACGACGCGGCCTGGAACGGCCTCGGCGGCGGTCGGAGCGGTCTCAGCGGCGGGCGCGGCCGGGGCGGCGGCGAGCAGCGCGCCGCTCGTGAGCAGCGCGGCGGTGAAGGTGCGCAACGACGATCGCATTGCCCATGAAGATCGGTTCCGCGGTGCCGAGCTTGAGGTCACGGTGGCGACGTCCTGCTCAGATCGGGTACGTGCGCTCCTGCTCGGCAGCGGCGACCGCCGCGGCCTCGATGACCGACCTGCAGCGCTCGCGACTGCGCTGGGTCTGCCGCTCGGAGGCGGCCGCGCGCTCGCTGGCCGAGAACTACGTGGGCATGGAGCGCGTGTGAGCGAAGAGCGCGGGGCAGTCCGCTGGCTCGGAAGCACAGGCCGCCGTTCGCTGCCGATCACCGGCAGCCGCGCATTTGCCGCACTTGGCCGTTCGGCCTAGAGAGCAGAGAGATGAACCGCTCCATCGCCGACGAGCTGCGCGAGACGCCCGATCCGCACGGCGCCTATCCCCGCCTGAGCGCGGAGCAGATCGAGCTGTTCGCACGCGCGCCCGGCGCGGCGCGCCGTCGCGCCGACGCGGGCGAGGTGCTCTATCGGGAGGGCGACCGCGACGTCGACTTCTTCGTCGTGCTCGACGGGACGATCGCCGCGGTCGAGGGCCTCGGATCGCGGGACGAGCGGACGGTGGGCGTCCACGGTGCCGGTCGCTTCCTCGGGGAGCTGAGCCTCGTCACCGGCGAGGCGGCGTTCCTGTCCGCGGTCGTGCGCGTCCCGGGCGAGGTGCTGCGCGTGCCGGTCGAGCAGGTGCGCGAGCTCGTCACGCAGGACGTCGCGATCGGCGACCTGATCCTGCGCGCCTTCCTGCTGCGTCGCTCGCTGCTCGTCGGCCTCGGCGCAGGCTTGCGCATCGTCGGCTCGCGCTACTCGCCCGACACGCGTCGCCTGCGCCAGTTCGCGGCCCGCAACCGGCTGCCGCACAGCTGGATCGACCTCGAGCGGGACGCGGCGGCGGAGCGGCTGCTGCGCGAGCTGGGGATCGGCCCGGAGGAGACGCCGGTCGTGATCTGGCACGGCGAACGCGTGCTGCGCAACCCCAGCAACGAGGAGCTGGCCGAGGCGATCGGGCTGCGCGCGCCGGTCGTCCCGGGCGAGCTCTGCGACCTGGCCGTCGTCGGGGCGGGACCGGCCGGGCTGGCCGCCGCCGTGTACGGGGCATCGGAGGGGCTCGACACGATCGCGCTCGACAGCGTGGCCACCGGCGGGCAGGCGTCGACCTCCTCGCGGATCGAGAACTATCTCGGCTTCCCCGCCGGCGTGACCGGCGCGGAGCTGGCTGAGCGCGCGACGCTGCAGGCGCGCAAGTTCGGGGCGCGCGTCACCGTGCCGGCACGCGCGGTCGCGCTGGAGCAGCGCGACGGTCACCACGTGCTCACGCTCGCGGACGGCGAGGAGCTGCATGCCCGCGCCGTCGTGGTCGCCAGCGGCGTCCACTACCGCAAGCTGCCGCTGCAGCGGCTGGAGGAGTTCGAGGGGACGAGCGTCCACTACGCCGCGACCGAGGTCGAGGCGCAGCTGTGCGGCGGCGACCCGGTCGCGGTCGTCGGCGGCGGCAACTCCGCCGGACAGGCTGCGCTGTTCCTCTCCCGTCGCGCCGAGCGCGTGCACATGCTGGTGCGCGAGCCGTCGCTGGCACAGGGGATGTCGCGCTATCTCGTCGACCGGCTGCAGCGCACCGCAAACGTCGAGCTGCACACCAACGCCGAGGTCAGAGGGCTGCTCGGCGACGCATGGCTGGAGGAGCTGGAGCTCGAGGACAACCGCACCGGCGCGCACGATCGGATCCCGGCGCGGGCGCTGTTCGTCTTCATCGGCGCCGAGCCGCGCACGCAATGGCTCGGCCGTGCGCTCGCGCTCGACGAGAAGGGCTTCGTGGTGACGGGCGCGGCGACCGGGGCGCAGCTGATGCTGGAGACCAGCCTGCCCGGGATCTTCGCGGTCGGCGACGTGCGCAGCGGTGCGATCCGCCGCGTCGCGACCGCCGTCGGCGAGGGCTCGATGGCGGTTCGGCTCGTCCACGAGCACCTCGCCCGCGACGAGGTCGCCGACCGGCTCGTGCAGGCGCCGGAGCGTCGCCGGTGATCAACCCGATCCGGTCGCGGCCGCCGGCGCGGCCAGCTGCTCGTCGAGCCAGGCGCGCAGCCGCGCGTCGGGATGGGCGCCGACCAGCCGCGCGACCTCGTCGCCGTCGCGGAACAGCACCAGCAGCGGGATGCTGCGGATCTGGAAGCGGGCCGCGATCCGCGGCGCCGCCTCCGTGTCGAGCTTGACGACCTTCAGGCGGCCGGCGTAGTCGTGGCCGATTCTCTGCACCAGCGGGGAGACCATCCGGCACGGCCCGCACCAGTCGGCCCAGAAGTCGACGAGCACCGGCACCGACGCAGCGATCGCACCATCGAAGGTCGTGTCGTCGGCGTCAACGATCCACGGCAGCGGGTGGTGGCAGACGGCGCATCGCGGGATGCCCTCGGCGACCACCGGCAGGCGGTTGCGTCTGCCGCAGTTGTCGCACGCGACGATCGGCTGGGTCGACATGGCTGATCCCTTCGAATGGTCGGTGGTCTGACTCGTAGGCCGTCGCTCGCGGGCCGTCAAGCCGTCGCGGCCGCGCGCAGCTCGTCCAGCGCCACGTGCTCCAGCTGCCTGACGCGCTCGGCGCTGAGACCGACCATGCGGGCGATCTCGCGCAGCGTCCGCTCCTGCCCGTCGAGGCCGAAGCGGGCGCGCACGATCACGCGCTCTCGCTGGCGCAGACCCCCCATCAGCTTCAGAAGCCGGTCGCATTCGACGCGGTCGAGCACGCGGTTGAACGCCTCCTCAGCGGCTGGGTCCTCGAGTGCGTGGCCGCTGGGGCGTGCCGGGCCGTCCTCATCGCCCCACGCCGGTTCGCTCTCCAGCGCCTCCGGGACCAGCTCGACGGCGAGCAGCGCCTCGATCCGCTCGCGCGTCAGGCCGGTCGCGGCAGCGAGACGGACGCTGCTGGGGCCTGCGTCGTGGAGCCGCGTGAAGTCGCGGCGCGCGGCACGCATCCGCGCCAGCTCCCGCAGGCCGCGGTCGGACATCACGACCGGTCGCGCCAGCTCGGCGATGACCTGCTGCATCGCCTGCCGCACCCACCATGAGGCGTACGTCCAGAAGGGCGTGCGGCGCGAGGGGTCGAACCGCTCCAGCGCGGTCAGCAGGCCGACGACGCCGGCCTGCATCAGCTCCGCGCGGTGGACGGAGGTCACACCGCGGTAGAGCCGCGCGACGCTGCCGATCAGCGGCATGAAGACGTCGACCAGCTCGTCCCGCGCGCCGGTCTGGCCGTCCTGAGCGGCGAGCACCAAGGCGGGTTCGCCGTGCCGGCGGCGCAGGACGCGGCGACGGCGTTCATCGCAGCCGATGGGTCGGTCGTGCGAGAGAGCCATGACGCGCTCCTTCAGGCGATCGGGAGGGCAGTGGTCGCGCGACCGTCGAGGCGACGGCGCACCATCCTCCGCCATCCGACGTACAACCGGGGTGCCCATCGCGCGCTGCGTCCTAAACAACTCGCAGATGAGGATGTCTCCAGTTCGGTTGACGACCGCCTCGTCGCGGCCTACGGGGACGAGCGATGACCTCTGTCACGACGGAGCAGCTGCCCGGGCCGCCGCCGGCGGCCCGGGCACCTCCGCCTCGGCGCGCGAACGCGCCGAGCGGATGCTCGCGTTCGAGATCGAGCGCCCAGTGTTGGCCGACGTCGTCGGCAACGCCCGCGAGGACCACGTCGGCGGGACGCTGCACGCGCGCCCAGTCGTCCCGGTGTATTGAGAGGAGCCCAGCATGGCGAAGGCGGTAGGCATCGATCTCGGCACCACGAACTCCGTCGTGGCCGCGACCTTGGAGGGCGGGCATGCCGAGGTGATCCCGAACGCGGAGGGCGCGCGCACGACGCCCTCGGTGGTCGCGTTCACCGACGACGGGCAGCGGCTCGTCGGGCAGGTCGCCAGACGACAGGCGATCCTCAACCCCGAGGCCACGATCTACTCGACCAAGCGGTTCATCGGACGGCGCTGGGGCGAGGTCGACGAGGAGGCGAAGATCGTCTCCTACAAGGTCGTCAGAGGGCCGGACGACGCGGTCCGCTTCGAGGTCCGCGGCAGACAGCACGCGCCGGAGGAGATCTCGGCCCAGATACTGCGCAAGCTCGCGCAGGACGCCGCCAGATTCCTCGGCGAGAGAGTGACCGAGGCGGTCATCACGGTCCCCGCGTACTTCAACGACACGCAGCGCCAGGCGACCAAGGACGCCGGCAGAATCGCGGGGCTGGAGGTCCTGCGGATCATCAACGAGCCGACCGCGGCCGCGCTCGCCTACGGGCTCGACAAGAGAGGCTCTGAGACCGTCCTCGTCTTCGACCTCGGCGGCGGCACCTTCGACGTCTCGCTGCTCGACGTCGGCGACGGCGTGATCGAGGTTCGCGCCACCAGCGGCGACGGTCACCTCGGCGGCGACGACTTCGACAAGCGGATCGTCGACTTCCTCGCGGACGAGTTCAGAAACCAGCAGGGGGTCGACCTGCGCAGCGACCCGCAGGCGCTGCAGCGGCTCTACGAGGCGGCCGAGAGAGCGAAGGTCGAGCTCTCCTCCGCGACGACGACGACGATCAACCTGCCGTTCATCACCGCCGACGCCAACGGCCCCAAGCACCTCGACACGCAGCTGACGCGGGCGAAGTTCGAGCAGTTGACGGCGAACCTGACGGAAAAGACGATCGCACCATTCAACGCGGCGCTCAAGGATGCTGGGCTGACCCCGGCCGACCTGAACGAGGTGATCCTCGTGGGCGGCGCGACCCGGATGCCGGCCATCCAGGAACTGGTCAAGAAGCTCACCAACGGCAAGGAGC
>DATIOB010000751.1:0-2201 GCA_035473605.1 Conexibacter sp. | reverse complement strand
GATGCAGAAGGCGCAGCCGTTGACGACCGAGGCGCGCAGCTTGACCAGCTCCTTGATCGTGTGGTCCAGCTCGATCCGCTCCTCCAGCCGGGCCATCGCGGCGAAGGGGCCGCCGGCCAGGGTCATCAGGTCGATGCGAGGTGTGATGTGCGTGTGCGTGCTCATGCCTGCTTGACGACGCTCCCCTCCGGTCTGTGACATGCGAGCACGATCGCAGGGACGACCGCCGCCAGCGCCAGCAGCAGCGGCCAGCGGAAGGCGGCGGCGAAGTCGGCGGCGCTGCGGCCGTCGCCGAGCACGACGGCCGACAGCGCGACGCCGAGCGAGCTGCCGAGCCGCTGCACGATCGTCAGCAGCGCGGTCGCGCGCGCGACCTGAGCGCGCTCCAGCGTGCGGTAGGCGGCCGTCATCGCCGGCATCATCGTCGCGCCCATCCCGGTGCCGAACAGCAGCAGCGCGCCGCCGAGCGCGAGGTCGCCGGTGTCGGGGCCGATGCGCGTCAGCGCGGCCAGCCCGAGCGCGAACGGCAGCAGCCCGGCGAGCACGACGCGGCCGGCGCCGACGCGGTCTGACAGGCGGCCGGCGAGCGCCATCGTCGCGGCGGCGGCGGCGCCCTGCGGCAGCAGCAGCAGGCCGGTCGCGAAGGCGCTCTCGCCGCGCGCGAGCTGGAACAGCAGCGGCAGCAGGAAGAGCGCGCCGAGGAAGGCGCCGCCGAGCAGCAGCAGCGTCGCGGCCGCCGCGGCGACCGAGCGCTCGCGCAGCAGGCGCAGGTCGAGCAGCGCGTCGGCGCGGCGCAGCGCGTGGCGGGCGAAGGCGGCGATCAGCAGCGTGCCGGCGAGCAGCGGGAGCAGCGCGTCGGCGCGGTCGGCGAGCGCGCTCGCGCCGCGCCCCGCGCCCGCGCCGCCGCTCGCCCCGATCCGCGCGAGGCCGTAGACGAGCGCGGCGAGGCCGGGCGAGAGCAGCGCCAGCCCGCGCCAGTCGAGCCGCTGCGCAGGCGTCGGCGCGGGGTCGCGCGGCAGCAGCCGCGTCGCGAGCAGCACGACGAGCGCGCCGACGGGCAGGTTGACGAGGAAGAGCCAGCGCCACGAGACGGCGTCGAGCAGCGCGCCGCCGAGCAGCGGCCCGAGCATCGGCGCGACCAGCATCGGCACGCCGATCGCGCTCATCGTCCGGCCCATCCGCTGCGGTCCGGCGGTCTGCCCGATCAACGTGATCCCGGACGGCAGGATCAGCCCGCCGCCGAGCCCCTGCACGACGCGGAAGGCGATCAGCGACTCGGCCGACCAGACGGCGCCGCAGAGCGCCGAGCCAACGCTGAAGAGCGCCACGGCGGCGAGGAAGAGGCGGCGTGCGCCGAAGCGGTCGGCGGCCCAGCCGCTCAGCGGGATCGTCGTCGCGAGCGCGAGCAGGTAGCCGGTCGCGACCCACTGGATCGTCGCCAGCGGCGCGTCCAGCTCGCGCGCGAGCGCCTCGATCGCGACGTTGACGACGGTCGTGTCGAGGATCGAGAGGAGCGCGCCGAGCACGACGACGGTCGCGACGGCGGGGAGGGCGGGCGGGGCAGCGGTCTCGCGCATCGGCATCCTTGCTGGGGGACAAGCCGCCGTACACCGTATCGTCTAGCCGATACGGTGTACGGCAGATACCCTGCGGCGGTGCCCAACCGCGCCTCTGAGCTGGACTGGGAGGAGCCCGAGCCGGCCGCGCCCGGAGCGCTCACGCGCGCTCGCGTCGTCGCCGCCGCGATCGCGCTCGCCGACGCCGAGGGCCTCGACGCGGTCTCGATCCGGCGCGTCGCGAGCGAGCTGAGCGCGCGTCCGATGAGCCTCTACACGCACATCGCCTCCAAGGACGACCTGGTCGCGCTGATGCTCGACGCGGTCAGCGGCGAGCTGCTCGTGCCGGGCGCGCTGCCCGGCGACTGGCGCGCCGCGCTGACGGCGATCGCGCGGCAGGCGCACGGCGCCTATCTCGCCCACCCGTGGATGCTGCACGCCTACGGGCGCGGGCCGCGCGTCGGCCCCAACCTGCTGCGCCGCGCCGAGCAGTCGGCGGCGGCCGTCGCCGGGCTCGGCGCCGCTCCCGCCGACGCCTGGGCCGCACTCACGATCGTGCACGAGTGGACGATCGGCCACGCGCTCCACACCGTCACGCTGCGCGAGGAGGGGCAGCTGGAGGAGCGGCTGCGCGCCGCCGATCCC
>DATIOB010000750.1:0-11110 GCA_035473605.1 Conexibacter sp. | reverse complement strand
ATTCGGATTGGCCTCTTTTGTTCCGGCATTATCAAATAATAATGATTGTGATGCATAATAATTAAATGTAGTTCCACCAACGCAAAAGTTACCAACCGAGGAAGTGGCCGGAGTCGAGCGCGATCGTCAGCGCGCCGGGGTGGACGCGCCCCGACGGCGGCTCGCCCGCGCGCGCGACCGCGGCGTCGAGCGGCTCGTCGCGCCAGCGGCGCGTCGCGATCGTCTGCGCGAGGTCGAGCGAACGCCAGGCACCGGGCTGAGCGCGGGCGGCGGCGGGCGCGAGCGCCTCGGGGGCTGCGCCCGCGCGGATGCCGCGCGCGCGGAGCGCCTCGGCCAACGCGATCGCCACCTCACGCGCGTCGCCGACGACCGTCGCCACCCGCTCGCCGTGGACGCCGAGCGCGGCCGGGTCGACGTCGACCTGCACGACGTCGGCGTCGCCGAAGAGCGTGCCGCTGCGCGTCGTCCAGTGGTTGAGCGCCGCGCCGAAGGCGAGCACGAGATCGGCCTGCGGCAGCAGCTCCTGCGCCAGCGGCGACGCCAGGCCGCCGGCGATCCCGAGCGCGAACGGCTCGCCGGCGAACAGCCCGTGCGCCGGCGCCGAGGTCGCCAACAGCGCGCCGCAGCGCTCCCCGAGCGCGGCCAGCGCCCCGCCCGCGCCGCTCAGCACCGCCCCGCGCCCGCCGACGATCACGGTGCGCTCGGCAGTGGCCAGCAACTCCACGACCGCCGCCAGCTCGTCCGGGATCAGTGCGGTTCTGGGGGTCCCTGGGACCCCCGAAGCCGCAGTGATCGGCGGGGCGGGCGCGCGCTGGACGTCGAGCGGGAGGTTGAGCACGACGGGGCGGCGCTCGGCGGCGGCGCGGTGGAGGGCGGTGACGGCTTGGGCGCGCACGTCCGCACCGGCAGCAGCGTCCGCGTCTGCGTCATCGCCGAGCCGCACGGCGACCGCCCCCACCGCCTCGACCATCGCCGCCTGGTCGATGCGGAAGTTCGAGTGCAGCGCCGCGGCCGGGGTGTCGGCGGCGAGCACGAGCAGCGGGGTGCGGCTCTTGGCGGCCTCGGCGATCCCCGTCATCGCGTTCGTCAGCCCTGGTCCCTGGTGGACCGTCACGACGCCGACCTCGCCGCTGACACGCGAGTAGCCGTCGGCCATGCAGGCGGCGCCGCCCTCGTGGCGCGCGGCGACGAAGCGGGCGCCGCCGGCGACGAGCGCGTTGGTGACGACGAGGTTGCCGCTGCCGAGCACGCCGAAGACGACCCGCACGCCGGCCGCGGCCAGCGCCGCGCCGACCGCGTCGGCGACCGTCTCCGTCGATCCGCTCACGCGGCGCATCCTAGTGGTGGCGCGCCGCCGCGCGCGGGGCCGCGCCGCCGCGGGACGCACGCCGCGCGCGGGCCGCGCCACGCCACGCACGACCGCGGCAAGCGCCTAGAACGCCTCCGCCAGCCCGCGCACGACCTCGGGCAGGTTGCGGGCCCGTTCGGCGAGCGCGCGCTGGTGCGCGGCGCCGGGCTCGACCGCCAGCCGCGCCGCCTGCTCCAGCTCGTCGCGGCAGCCCAGCTCGTCGGCATGCGGACGGGCGGCGTCGAGCAGCCGCTCGAGCAGCTCGCGCGCCGGCACCAGCCGCTCGGCGACCGGATCGACCAGGTCGGCGTCCATCCCGTCGCGCAGCGCCAGGAAGCGGTTCTCCGCCAGCACCTCCGGCGCCCTCACCAGCTCCGCGGCGACGAACCCCTCCTCCAGCTCCAGCCGCGCGACCGACTGCACGAGCGCGACCAGCCCGGCCGTGTCGTGCACGTGCGTCTGCGCGTCCATGATGCGGATCTCCAGCGTGCCGAGCTTCGGCTGCAGGCGCAGGTCCCACCACAGGAAGGTCGGCTCGGGGATCGCGCCGGCGCGTATCAGCGGGTCGACCGCCCCGACCCAGTCGAGGTAGTCGTCGAAGCGGCGCGGGATGCCGGTGCGCGGGAAGGTCGAGAAGACGATCGTGCGGGCCGAGCAGATGCCGGCGTCGCGGCCCTGCCAGTACGGCGAGTTGGCCGACAGCGCCAGCAGCAGCGGCATGTGCGCGCGCATCCGGTTGAGCAGTCTCGTCGCGCTCGCCGCCTCCGCGACGCCGACGTGGACGTGGAGCGCGAAGGTCGGCTCGCGTCGTGCCAGCTCGCGCATCGTCTCGTGGATCAGCTGGTGGCGGCCGGCCGGCGAGACCTCGGTCTCTCTCCACGTCGCGGTCGGGTGGGTGCCGGCCGCGGCGACCGCCATCCCGAGCGCCGCGAGCCCGTCGGAGAGCTGCCCGCGCAGCGCGCGCAGCTGGTCGATCGCGCCGCCGACGGTGCGGTGCGGCTCGGTCGCCAGCTCGATCGCGGCCTGGTGGGTCTCGGCGCTGATGAAGCCGCCGAGCGACTCGGGCAGCCCGTCGAGCGCGTCCTCGATCCGCTGCGCCAGCGACCAGCGCCACGGGTCGAGCAGCATCACCTCCTCCTCGACGCCGAGCGTGTACGCGGTCGCGGTCGGGTTCCACTCGGCCCATTCGGGCAGCGCCCCGACGTCCTCTACCGAAGCACCCATGTGTCCTTCGCACCGCCCTGCTGTGAGGAGTTGACGACCAGCGCGCCGGCTTCCCACGCGACGCGCGTGAGCCCGCCGGGGACGGCGGTCGCGCCGGTCCTGGTCGCGAAGACGAACGGCCGCAGGTCGATGTGACGGGGCGCCAGTCTGCCGTCGACGACGGTCGGGTGGTGCGAGAGCGCGACCGTCTCCTGCGCGATCCAGCGCTCGGGCCGCTCGCGCAGCTCGTGCACGACGCGGCGCACGTCGGCGGCGTCGGCGTGGGCGCAGACGACGACCCCCTTGCCGCCCTCGCCCGAGCGCGGCTTGACGACGTAGGAGCGCGGGTCGGCGATCACCCGCGCGGCGACCTCGGGGTCGCTCGGGTCGAGCGTCGGGACCGACTTCAGCAGCGGCTCCTGGCCGAGGTAGAAGCGGATCATCGCCTCGACGTGGGCGTGCGCGAGCTTGTCGTCGGCGACGCCGGTGCCGAAGGCGTTGACGACCGCGACGTGGCCGGCCAGCCACGGCTCCAGCAGCAGCTCCGCGAGCGCGGTCGGGCGGCCGTCGTCGCCGCGCAGCCGCTCCTCGTCGGCGCGGCGGTAGATCACGTCGACCTTCACGCGCCGCCCGCCGTGCAGCGTCGCGACGACGTCGCGGCCGTGACGGCGCAGGTCGCGCAGCGTGACGGCGGGGATCCCGAGCCAGCGCGCCGCGGTCGCGTGCTCGTACCAGGTCGCGCCGTCCTCGCCCTCGCTCAGCAGCACGACGACCGGGCCGTCGGAGCCGCCGCCACCGCCGCCGCCCGGCGCGGCGTCGCGCAGCGTGCGCGCGAGCGCCGGCGCGACGCCCGCGGCGAGGTCGTGGCGCGGCTCGCCGACGTGCGGCAGCGCCTCCAGCACCGCCTCCTGCGCGGCGACGGCATAGGTGAAGCCCGACGGCATCCGCAGGTTGTCCTCCAGCACCCGCAGCGTGCCGGCGGCGTCGCGCACGACGTCGAGGCCGGCGACGCCGATCGGGACGGCGCCGTCGGGCAGCCGGCCGCGCAGGTCGGGCTCGTAGCCGTCGGCCTGCTCGATCACATGCGCGGGCACGACGCCGGCGGTGACGATGCGGCGCTCGCCGTAGGCGTCGCGCACGAAGGCGTTGAGCGCCAGCACGCGCTGGGCGAGGCCGGCTGAGAGCGACGCCCACTCGTCCGCGGCGAGGATCCGCGGCACCGGGTCGACGCCGAACGGCTGCGTCCCGAAGGTCGCGCCGATCGCCTCCATCCGCTTCCACACCTGCGCCCGCAGCGCGCCGAGGTCGGCCTCCGCCAGCTCGCCGAGCAGCCGCTCGTACGGCGCCCGCGGCTCGCCCGACTCGGCGTACGCCTCGTCGTAGCCCTCCAGCGCGCCGTGCGGCTCGCCGTGCCCGCCCTCGTCGGAGCGGTGCGTCTCGTCGCCGACCGGTTCGAGCACCGTCATCGCAGCACCGTCATCAGATCCCGTGCCCCTGCAGCCACATCTCCAGCAGCCCGACCTGCCACAGCTTCGAGCTGCCGATCCCGGTGCGCGCGCCGACCGGGTCGGCCAGCAGCGCTTCGACGTGGGCCGGCTTGTAGAGGCCGCGGTCGCGCGCGGCGCTCGCCGTCAGCGCGGCACGCACCCGCTCCAGCGGCTCGCCCTCCAGGTGCGAGATCGCCGGCACGGGGAAGTAGCCCTTCGGGCGGTCGATCACGGTTTCGGTCAGCAGCGTCCGCGCCGCGGTCTTCAGCACGCCCTTGCCCCCGTGCGCGAGCTTCAGCTCCGGCGGGCAGGCGGCGGCCAGCTCGACCAGCTCGTGGTCGAGGAAGGGCGTGCGCGCCTCCAGCCCCCACGCCATCGTCATGTTGTCGACGCGCTTGACCGGGTCGTCGACGAGCATGATCTGCGTGTCGAGCCGCAGCGCGCGGTCGAGCGGATCGTCGGCGCCGGCGCGGGAGAAGTGGTCGTGCACGAAGCGGCGGCTGACGTCGACCGGCGGCAGCCGTCTCGGATGCAGCAGGTCGACCATCTCGTCCGGGTCGCGGTCGATGAACTCGGCCGCATAGGCGTCGTCGCCGAGCCCCTCGGCGGCCGCCAGCGGCGGGTACCACGAGTAGCCGGCGAAGACCTCGTCGGCGCCCTGGCCCGACTGGACGACCTTGCAGCCGGCGCCGGAGACCTCCTGCGAGAGCAGGAAGAAGGCGATCGCGTCGTGCGAGGTCATCGGCTCGCTCATCGCGTCGATCGCGTCGGGCAGCGCGGCGACGATCTCCTCGCCGGAGACGCGCCAGCGCCGGTGCTCGGTCTCGTACTGCTGCGCGACGAGGTCGGAGTATCTGAACTCGTCGCCCTCGACCTCCGGGCCGTGCTCGAAGCCGATGCTGAAGGTCTGCAGGCCGCGCTGGCCCTCCTCGGCCAGCAGCGCGACGATCAGCGACGAGTCGAGACCGCCGGAGAGCAGCACGCCGACGGGCACGTCGGCGACCATCCGCCGCCGCACGGCGACGCGCAGCGCGTCGAGCACCGCGTCGCTCCACTCGCGCTCGCCCATCCCGCCGTGCTCGGGCCGGCGCTCGTACGGCGGATCCCAGTAGGTCGTCTGTCTGCGGCTGCCGTCGGGCTCGATCGTGAGGACCGTCGCGGGCGGAAGCTTGCGGACACCGCGCAGGATCGTGTGCGGCGCCGGCACGACCGCGTGCCAGGAGAAGTAGTGGTGCAGCGCGACCGAGTCCAGGCGCGTGTCGACGCCGCCGCCGGCCAGCAGGGCGGGCAGCGTCGAGGCGAAGCGCAGCGCGCCGTCGGTCTCGGCGAGGTAGAGCGGCTTGATCCCGAGGCGGTCGCGCGCGAGCATCACGCGGCCGGTGTCGCGCTCGGCGACGGCGAAGGCGAACATGCCGGCGAAGCGTTCGACGCAGGCCGCGCCCCAGCGCTTGTACGCCTTCGCGATCACCTCGGAGTCGCCGGTAGAGAAGAAGCGGAAGCCGTCGGCCTCCAGCTCCGCGCGCAGCTCCTTGTAGTTGTAGATGCAGCCGTTGAAGACGATCGTCAGGTCGAGCTCGGGATCGACGAGCGGCTGCGCGCCCCGCTCGGAGAGGTCGATGATCTTCAGGCGCCGGTGCGCCAGCGCGATCCGCTCGTTGGCCCAGCTGCCGTGGCCGTCGGGGCCGCGGCGCGCCATCGTCTCCGCCATCCGCTCGACGGCGCAGACGTCGGCGGGACGCTCGAACGCGATCTCGCCGGCGAGGCCGCACATCAGCCGCTCACCGCTTCCGCCGCGCGCGGGCGCAGCGTCTCGCCGCCGTCGCGGCAGGCGGCGATGAACGCCTGGAAGAGACGGACGTGCTCGGGCCAGCCGATCAGGCACTCGGCATGCCACTGCACGCCGACGAGGAACGGCCGGTCGGGCGCCTCGAACGCCTCGATCGTGCCGTCGGGCGCCCACCCGGTCGCGACGAGGCCGAAGCCCAGCTCGTCGACCGCCTGGTGGTGGAAGGAGTTGACGGCGCCGTGGCGCCAGCCGAGCACGTCGGTCAGCAGCGAGTGCTCGGCGATTCTGATCTCGTGCGTGAGGTTCTCGGCGCGCTCTCGCTGGCGGTGCTCGACCTCGTCGCCGACGACGTCGGGCAGGTGCTGGATCAGCGTGCCGCCGCGCGCGACGTTGACGAGCTGCATGCCGCGGCAGACGGCCAGCACCGGCAGACCGCGCGCGTCGGCGGCGCGCACGAGCGCCAGCTCGAAGGCGTCCAGCTCGCGCTCGGTCGGCCCCAGCTCGGGATTCGGCTCCTGGCCGTAGGCGCTCGGGTGGATGTCGGGACCGCCGGAGAGGCAGAGCCCGTCGACGGCGTCGAGCAGCGCCTCGGCCGCGACGAGGCCCATCGGCGGCGCCACGACCGGCACGCCGCCGGTGCTCTCGATCGCCTCCAGGTAGCGCAGCCCGAGCGCCAGCTCGCGCCGCGGCGGATCGGCCTGGTCCTTGGTCAGGTGCTCCGGCGGATCGCGCATCTCGGAGGTCGTGACCGCGATCAGGGGACGCTCCCGCCCGTGCCTGGGGCGGCTGCCATCAGTGCTGATCGGCATCAGTCCAGCGATCCCGCGTGTCCGGAGCATCGTCCTACGATGCCTATGCCATACCCGGGAACCGCTGGACGTACGGATGGATTTTGCTGAGAGGGCCTGGACCGGCGGACAATCCTCCGCCCGCCGGTCCGCTGGCTCCGCCCCGTCAGCCGCTGGTGATGCCGACGTCGTCGAGCTGGAAGCGCGGCTGCCAGAGCGTGTCGGAACCGGTCGCGCGGAAGCCCACCTCGATCCGCGAGATCGCGCTGCGACCGGCCCAGCCGGCGAGCTCGAGCGAGACGCGGTTCCAGGCGTCGGCGCTGACCGCGCTCGTGACCGTTCTCGTCTCGCCGCCGGCGCCGGTGACGGTCAGGACCGCCTCGTAGCCGCTGGCGCCGGGCGCGCCGCCGTAGGCGTCGAGCATCACGTGCAGCTCGCTCGCCGCGCTCAGGTCGAGCGCTCTGGCGGGCGTGACGAAGACCGACTTCAGCGCGTCCGCCGCGACCGATCTCGCGGTCGCCTCCAGCGCGCCAGCGCCCTCCGACGGCTTGCCCGGCCCGTTCGCGAACGCGGTCACGCGCGCGAGCCCGCTGACGTTCGCGCCGGCCTGCCAGCCCTCCGCGTCCTGCTCGAAGCCGAACAGGGTTCTGCTCGCCGTCAGCGACAGCGTCGTCGTGCCGCTCGCCTGCGCGCCGCCGCGCGTGCGCGCGGTGACGGTGATCGTCCGTCTGCCGGAGGTCGCGTCGTCGGGCACGACCACGTACGCCTTCAGCGTGTCGGAGACCGGCCGGCCGTCGGAGTCGAGCGCGAACGCCGTCTGCTTCGGGCTGACCTCCCAGTCGGGATCGGAGGAGGCGACCGTCAGCTGGCCGGAGAGGTCGCCGCGGGCGACGCCGCTGAGGCCGATCTTGACGGCGACGAGATCGCCCGGTTCGACGGTCGCGCGCGCGGGCGAGACGACGAGCCGCAGCTCGTCGCGCGCGCTGGCGCCGATCGCCTCGCCGCGCACGACGTGGCGCCCGCGCGTGAGGCCGTCGACGAGGATGCGGTCCCCGGCGCGGCTGACGCCGGCCGTGAGCGCCCGTCTGCCATCCCACACGAGCCGCCCGTCACGGCGCACCTGGATCGTCCGCCCGAAGGTCGGGACGCTCGCGCGGCCGGTCGTGCCGCGCGGCACCGTCAGCTCCAGCTTCAGGTCGTCGCCGCGCCGCTGCCAGCTCGTGCGGAGGAGGCCGTGCGGCGTCGGCACCGCGCCCTCGGCCCAGCTCAGGCCGGCCGGCTGCGGCGCGACGTCGAAGCGCGCGTAGCCGGCCGCGGTCGGGTCGACGCCGAGCACTCTGCGACTCAGCACGACCGTCGGCCCGCTCGCCCAGCCGTGCGCGAGCGAGGAGAACTGCGACAGGTTCGGGTAGCCGCTCGGCAGCAGGTGCTCGACGAAGGTCGAGCCGGGATCCTGCTCCAGCTGATGGCCCCAGAAGCGCTTCAGCAGCGCGATCCCGTCCTCGGCCTGGAGGCCGCGCGGATCGTCGGCGAGGCCGAGCCGCGCCTCCGCCTCGAAGCCGCTCGGCAGCGGCGCGTAGAAGGCGGGCAGCGACGGGTTCGGCTCGTCGGGGCTGACCGTCAGCGAGCCGTAGCGCGACCACGTGTTGGCGCGCAGGAACGCGAGCGCGCGGGATGCTCTCGCGCCCTGCGCGACGCCGGTCAGGACCGCCGCCGCGTTGCCGTCCTGCGGGTGGACCGCCGGCAGCTCGCGGCTGAGACGGTAGGCGCCGGCCTGCTCGTCCCACAGCTGCGTCTCGATCGCTCTCGCGACCTCGTCGGCGCGGGCCGCGTACGTTCTCGCCGCGGCGCTGTCGCCGAGCGCGCCCGCGAGCGTCGCGAGCTGGTCGAGGTTGCGCTTGTAGAGCGCGTTGACGTAGGTCTCGTGCCCGCAGTCGGAGTAGCCGTAGTGGCCGCACGATCTGACGTCGGCGAAGCCGATCAGCCCTCTGGGGTCCTGCGCGCGCACGCTCTCCAGCCATGCCGCGGCGCGTCTGATCGCCGGCCACCACCGCTGCACGAAGGCGCGATCGCCGGTGTAGCGGTAGTGCTCGGCCATGTTGAAGACGAACCAGGTGACGTACTCGCCGTAGTTGCGCTGCTCGCCCGCGTTGTGGGGACCCATCTGCGAGGAGGCCGGCACGAAGCCGTCCTCGAGCTGCTGCGCGGCGAGGTGGACGAGCGAGTTGTCGACCGCGGTCAGGTTCCAGGTCGACAGGTACGCGACCGGGTTCTGCACGGCGAGGTCGCCCTGCCACACGAGCCGGTCGCGCTTGCCGCCGTCGTAGATCACCTCGTCGTCGGGACCGAGGTGCGGCAGCTGCCCGTCGGCGTGGTCGCGCTCGCCGTCTCTGTACGGCCACGACTTGGCCGTGCTCGCCTTGTCGGTGTTGACCTGCACGGTGTAGACGCCGGCATGCCAGATCTTGTTCAGCTCCTCGTCGGAGCTGTTGAACCAGCCGGCCAGCTTTGACGGATCTCTGCGCGAGGGCTCGGGCGTGTAGTCGACCGAGACCGCGTCGACGGCGAGCGAGCCGGGGCCGTCGAGGAACAGCGTCAGGTAGCGGAAGCCGCCGCGCAGCGTTCTGTCATACGCCTCGCCCGGCAGCGTCGCCGGGATGTCGAGCGTGTGGCTGTCGGCGTCGTACGTGTACGCGGTGCCGGGGAAGCCGACCCAGATGTTGGCGGTGTCGCAGCCGGGCGCGAATCTCGCCTGGCCGTCGTTGCGCGTGCCGAGCGCGCGGTAGCGCTTGGACTCGCTGAAGCAGGCGTGCAGTCTCGGCGGGGTCGCCGAGGCGCCGCTGAGCTTCACGCGCACGTGACCGCCGATCTCCTGACCGAAGTCCAAGGCCAGCAGCGGCGAGGTCGTGCGGTCGCCGATGCTCGTCAGTCTCACGGCGCGCCCGTCGGCCCGCAGCGCGGCGTTCGCGTCGCCGTCGATCGCGCCGCCGCGCGGCGTCGCCTGCAGGATCGACTCGGCCGCCAGCGATCGCTGCGACGGCGCCAGCACGTAGTCGCGCCAGGCGCCTCTGCGCGGCCGGTGGTCCTCAGAGCGCCACGGCCCCGACGGGTCGGTCGCGGGCGCGGGACGTGCCGCGGCGCCTCCGCCGTGCCCGCCGCCCGCGAGCGCCGGCGCGGCGCCGACCGCCAGCGCGGTGGCCGCGGCCGCGAGACTCGCGGCCGCCTTCGTGCGCGCGCTCATCGCGCCACCTCCAGCGTCGTCGTGGTCGAACCGGTGCGCTGCACCGCGTCGCCGCCCGGCGTTCTGACCGTGTATCTGGTCCCGGGCGGTGCCGTGACGGCGACCGTCAGGCGGCCGTCGCGGGTGCGCTTCCAGGCGACGTCGACATCGCCCTTCGGCGTCGGCACGCGGCCCTGCGCCCACTGCAGCCCGCTCGGCACGTGCGGTTCGACGACGAACTCCGAGAAGCCCGCGCGGGTCGGCTTGACGCCGAGCACGGTGTTGGTCAGGAAGCTCGTCGGCGCCGCGCCCCAGCCGTGCGAGTACGACGTGTAGGAGCCGAGCTGTGGGCCGCCGGAGAGCGAGATGTTCTCCCAGAAGGTGCCCGTCTGATCGCCCTGGAGCATGTGGCCCCAGGTCCGCTTCAGCAGGTCGAGCGCGTCGTCGGTGCGGCCGTTGCCCGCGAGCGCGTCCAGCTCGAAGGTCGAGACGAACGGGCTGATGTAGCGCGGCACGGGGCTGCCCTCGACGTCGACGCTCGGGGAGCCGATCGCGGTCCATCTGCTGCGCAGGAACGACAGCACGCGGTCGGAGCGCTCGGCCGGCGCGACGCCGGAGAGGACGGCGAGCGTGTTGGCGTCCTGCGGGTGCGCGGTCGAGCCGGGCTGCAGGATGTAGGCGCCGGTGGCCTCGTCCCACAGCGCGCCGTTGATCGCGGCGGCCGTTCTGTCGGCCTGGGCGCGCCAGGCCGCGGCGAGGTCGCCTCTGCCCTGCTGCTCGGCGACGGTCGCGCCGACGCGCAGCGCGTGCACGAAGAGCGCGTTGTTGTACGTCTCCTTCGTACCGCCGATGCCGTAGCCCCAGTGGCCGCCGGCCGCGGCCGGCGTTCTCAACAGGTCGTCTGCCGGATCGACGTTGGCCTGCGCCCAGCCGACCGTCGCGACGAGCTGGTCGAACCATCTGTCGAGGAACGCTCTGTCGGCGGTGTAGCGCCAGTGGTTCTCGTAGTTGATCACCCACCAGAGCGCGTACTCGCCCCAGTTCATCCACCAGCCGTTGCCGTCCTCGACGGGGATGTAGACGCCGGCCGGCTGGCCCTCGGGGCTCGGTCTGGCCGACAGCCAGTCGAAGGCGAGCTGCGGGCTGAGCGTGTCGTGCGTCGTCAGGTACGCGACCGGGTTGGCGACGACGAGGTCGCCGCCCCAGATGAAGCGGTCGCGCTTGGGCGCGTCGACGATCACCGACGGACCGTCGCCGATTCTCGCGTCGTTGTGCGGC
>DATIOB010000749.1:0-1507 GCA_035473605.1 Conexibacter sp. | reverse complement strand
GTGCACGCTGACGCCGACGGCGACGCTCGCCCACGCGGCGGCGATCTCCTCCAGCGCCTGCAGGTAGACCTCGTAGCGCTGCCCGCCGCCGCCCAGCTCCTCGGGGTAGGGCATGCCGAGCAGGCCGAGGCGGCCGAGGTCGCGGAAGACCTCGCGCGGGAAGGCGGCGTCGGCCTCCGCGCGGGCGGCGCGCGGCGCCAGCTCGACGGTCGCGTAGTCGCGCACCATCGCGAGGATCGCCTGGTCCTCGGCGCTGTCGAGCGTCCGCTCAGCGGGCATCGGGAGCCTCGGCGGGCGCGGCGCTGACCGTGTCGGCGGTCGGCCGCAGCTCCTCAGCGATCGCCGCGAGGTGGTGGGCGTCGGCACCGCCGAGCTGGAACGCCGCCTGCCGTGCGCGCAGGTAGAGCAGGCTGACGTCGTGCTCGCGCGTGATGCCGATCCCGCCGTGGACCTGGACGGCGGCGCGCGCGGCCGTGGTGGCGGCGTCGCCGGCGGCCGCCTTCGCGAAGTGGGCGGCCGTCGCGGTCGCCGGCGCCAGCGGCTGCGCGGCCGCCAGCACGGCGGCGTGCCAGGTCAGCGAGCGCGCCCGCTCGACCGCGATCAGCACGTCGGCGAGGCGGTGCTTGATCGCCTGGAAGCTGCCGATCGGCGCGCCGAACTGCTGCCGCTCGCCGGCGTAGTCGACGCTCATCCGCAGCAGCGCGTCGGCGAGCCCGACCAGCTCGGCGGCGGCGGTGGCGAAGGCGGTGGCGAGCGCCGCGGGCGGCGCCGGGAAGAGCCGGCCGGCGACCGCGACACCGTCGACGCGCACGCGCGCCAGCGGCCGCGTCTCGTCGATCGCCGGGGCGGGCTCCAGCGTGACGTCGGCGCGTTGCAGCAGCGCGACCGCGGGCGCGCCGTCGTGGTCGTCGTCGGCGACGACGAGCGCGAGCCGGTCGAGCAGCGCGGCGTCGGGCACGACCAGCGATGCCGTCAGGCGACCGTCGCGCACGCGCGGGGCGGCGTCGGCGCGCACGGCCGCATCAGCGCGCGGCGGCGCGTCGGCGAGCGTGCGCGGATCGGCCCACGCGAGCGCCGCGGCCTGCTGGCCCTCGGCGACCGCTCGCAGCGCCTCCAGCGCGACCTCGCTGCCGCCGGCGACGAGCGCGACGGTCGGGACGAAGGCGCCGGCGGTGGCGACGATCGGCGCGGGCGCGAGATGGCGCCCGACCGCTTCGGCGACCGCGACCAGCTCGACCGGGCCGAGCCCGAGCCCGCCGGCCTCCTCGGGCGCGCCCATCGCGAGCACGCCCAGGTCGGCGACGGTCTCCCACAGCTCCCTCCAGCCGTCTGGCCGTGCCAGCAGCTGACGGCCGCGCGGGCCACCGGTAGTGTCAGCGAGCAGGCGGTCGACGGTGCCGGCCAGCTCGCGTTGCTCCTCGGACAACTCGAACCCCATGGCCGGTACCATACAGAATCATCTATATGATTGCGATATGGAGAGAAGCGGCAGCACATCCCCGGCGTC